>DASXHY010000214.1:0-3919 GCA_036488095.1 Verrucomicrobiia bacterium
GATAGGCTTGACTGGAACGAATCGTTTGAAGGCAGCACGGGATCTGCCGGGCAGGAAATGGAATTGGATTCTTCGGCGACCTTTCACTTTGGGCGCTACAACGTCGGAGCGGGAATCCCTGTCTATTTTAATCGCGCCATTTTGCCGAATAGCGTTACGACCAGCGAAGGGGTTGGAGATTTTTCTGTATCCGTCGGCGCAACCTGGAACCACGCGATTTTAAATTACGCGACGGAATTGACCGGGACCGCGCCCACGGGCAATTCGAGCAAAGGATTCAGCACCGGGCACGCGACATTCGACTGGAATAATCGCATCGACCACGATTTTGATATCTTTTCCCCGTTTCTCGATGCGGGAGTGGCAAACACGGTCACGGACACACGCTATTTTCACCGGCCTTTTACTTCCTTCGGCTATCTGGCGCATGGCGAAGTGGGCGCGGATATTGATCTGACCCACTCTTTTACGCTCACTGTTTCAGGCTATAAAATTGCTCCTTGGGGAACTCAAACCATCATCAGCCGCGACGTCGCAAAAGGCGCAGTCGGTTCCGGCGGCAGCCATGGGCGCGTGTTTGAAGTGAATCACCTTACGACGGGCTCTGCTTCGCTGAATTATGACGACGGGTTCACCGGGGGACTTTCCTTCAGCCCAAAACCGTACTTGAATCTCGATCTCGGCTATACGCGCAGCGTGAGCTTCGCTTACAACACATTTTCATGGGGAATTGACGTGAACGTGAGCCGGCTCATCAGCCGCGATAATCCTCTTCAATCGGCCCGAAAATAAAAAACGGGATTAAACTTCGGATTTTTTGAAATTATTCGGTCGTGGGTGAAACAGCACTGTGCGGTTTGGCCGTGGGCGCCGGCGCCGTGGTAGAAGTGGCAGCCGGGACGGGAGCACCCTTCCCCGCCGTTTCAGAGCCTAGTCCGAGCTTGTTCAGCGAAACTGCATCGATCTTTCCTGTCGGGTTGACGCCGTTCTTTTCCTGATATTTCCTCATTGCATCCGAAGTTGCAGCATCCCACTTCCCTGTTGGCTCGCCATCGTAGGAACCATCTTTTTGCAGGGCCGTCTGAATTTCCTTGATGCGGTCAGACGTCGGGGCTGCTTGCCCTTTCGGCTTGGCGGCAACTTTGCCCCTGGTCTTTCCTTTTGATTTTGAGGAAATGGAAGCGGCGGAGACTGGCTTCTTTTTCTTCTTGGCGGTGGTAGAAGTGGAGGATTGTGCCGCTACGGGACAGACAGCTGGGGACATGATGAGGGCCACACTCGTAAGGAGTGCGGCCCCAAATAGGATCAGCCGGATTCGTTTGATCATCGTTTAATCATCACTTGTTCTTCGGTCCGATTAAATCGCATTTCAAACTACTGCTCAGGCGCCGGAACAGCTCCTGCCAGATAAACCGTATCGAACTGGTCGCTTCCTGACCTGCGCATCACTTTGAACAAAACATCTTGTCCAGGCTTCAGGCCGGAGACGGCGCGGCGATACTCGGCCACGGAGTTAACCGGCGTGTGGTTGACTTCGGTGATTACGTCGCCGCGAGTGAAACCGACATCCTCGGCGAAACTTGCCGGGTCAACCGCCGTGACTAGCGCGCCCTTCATGTTTTCATAGCCGGCGCGGCGCGCGCGGTCGGTTCCGAGATCTTCGAGGCGCAAGCCGAATTCGGCAGGTGTTGGTCCGCTCTCATTGCCTCCTGCGGCGGCTGCGCGATCCGGGAAGAGTTTGGTGCGATCGGCCACGGTGATGGAGGCTTCGTGTTCCTTTTTATCGCGCAAATAAGTTACGCGCACGGAATTTCCGACCGGGGTTTGCGCGATTGGATTCACGAGATCGTTGCCCGTGTGGACCGGTTTGCCATTCACGCTGGTTACAACGTCCCCTGATTGCAGGCCCGCTTTTTCCGCGGGACTGCCGGGCTCGACGCGTTGCAAAACGATGCCATACGTCGCGCCCAGTTCTTTCAGCACGATCGGGTTGCTGCCCTGCGTTTCCGTGAAGCTCACGCCGATCGAGCCGCGCGTCACTTTTCCGCTGCTCACGATCTGGTTATAAACGCCAATGGCCGTATTGGAAGGTAGAGCAAAACCGACGCCCTCATTGCCATGTCCGCCGGTAATAATCGCGGTATTAATGCCAATCACCTGACCGGCCATATCGACGAGCGGGCCGCCAGAGTTGCCCGGGTTGATGGCCGCGTCGGTCTGAATGAATCGTTGAAATTGCTGGCCCACATTGCCGCGATCCTTGGCGCTGATGATTCCCGCGGTCACGCTGCCTTGCAGAAATCCGAACGGATTGCCGATGGCCAGTGCCCAGTCGCCTACCTGCACGGAATCCGAATTACCCAGCTTGGCAAAGGGCAAGTCATGGCCAACATCGATCTTCAAAATTGCCAGGTCTGTCTCTTCGTCAATTCCTACCACTTTGGCCGTGTATTGGGTCTGTTCGCCGTTCAAGGTGACCTGAACCTTGGTGGCCTGATCCACAACGTGGTTATTCGTGAGAATGAAACCTTTTTTGTCGACGATTACGCCGGAGCCGAGGCTGCGTTCGGCGGTCGGGCCTTGATCAGGGAAATCGAAAAAACGGTTGAAAAAATCCTGAAACGGCTGCTGGTCCTGATCCTGACCGTCGGGAGGCGCCATTTGCCCGCCACGATTCCGCTGTGAGGGACCTCGACCTTTGCCACGCTGCTCGATGACCTGTGTCGTGGAGATGTTCACTACGGCGGGCTGCACCTGCTTAACGATGGAGGCAAAGGCGCTGGAAAGCTGCACAGGATCGGGAATAGCGAGAGGCGTTCCGCCAATCGCGCCGGCAGCGGCAGGGTGCGCCGCGCCAACGTGGCCGGAAATCACCGTGCCGATGAGCATTCCGACAGCCAGAGTCACGGTGACGAGCAATGTCGCCAAAATTTTTCGATTGCGCGCCCAGTTGGCAAATTCTCGCAGTTGCATGCCCATATTCAACACTCCTGTCGTGCTCGTCGTATCACAGCCCCACGCCTGACCTGACCACTGGTCAAAGATTATACCACTCACCTTCAAAGTTGGCGCACCAGCCTCGCGCGTCGAGTGACCATCGCGCAACCACAGAGAAAATTTCACGCCAGCAGCATTTAAGTAAAAAACTGGACCGCAAGATAAATTTTAGGCCAAATCCGGAAACTGGAACCGGCAGATAAGACTTTCTCCCTATAACTCATTTTTATATCTGTACCAATCATTATAAATTTGCTTAAAATCGCGTTTCCGGTTCCAATATCTCTGTGATCAAAATCGAATATTAATTGGCTCGCGTCTAAAACGATGTGAGAAAAGTTTTCGGCCCGGCGCGGATTCCATTGAAAAATTCCGCAAAGTTCCTACAGGCCTGCTAAATTAGGATGCACAAATATGAATCCGAGAACAATGTACCGCAAGATTTGGGAATCCCATCTGGTGCGCGAAGCCCCCGGCGAGCCTTCGCTTATTTATATTGACCGTCACCTCATCCATGAAGTGACCTCGCCACAGGCCTTTGCCGGGCTGAAGGCCGCGGGCCGCAAAGTGCGCCGGCCTGACTTGACGTTTGCCGTCATGGATCACTCGGTCCCGACCAAAGACCGTAACCTGCCGATCCTGGACAGGGCCGCGGGCGGGCAATTTGAGGCGCTCGAACGCAGTTGCCGCGAGAATGGCATCACGCTGTTCGATATGTTCAGCCACAATCAGGGCATCGTGCATGTGATAGGCCCGGAGCTTGGCCTGACGCAACCGGGGCAAACGCTGGTGTGCGGCGACAGCCATACATCCACCCACGGTGCGTTTGGAACCCTGGCGTTTGGCATTGGCACGAGCGAAGTGGAACATGTGCTGGCCACGCAGACCATGCAGCAGTACGAATCGAAGACCATGCACATTG
>DASXHY010000244.1:0-2661 GCA_036488095.1 Verrucomicrobiia bacterium
CTCAAGCGCACCGCGTCGGCGAGGTTGCTCGAGGCGATCCGTGATGTCCATGCGGGCGGTTCCCCGATGACGCCGCAACTGGCGCGCCGGGTGGTCCAATTTTTCGCGAAGCCTGCCGATGGCACTTCTTCGCTCGCCACACTGACGCCGGGCGAGCGGGATTTTCTGGACCAACTAGCCAATGGCTACGCTTACAAGGAAATCGCTGATCGGATGAACATCAGCATCGACACGGTGCGGAGTTACGTGCGGACGGTTTACGAGAAATTGCACGTCCATTCACGTACCGAAGCGGTGGTGAAATATTTGCGTGGGTGAGAATTTTTGCGCGGGTCATCGGACGGCATTAGCCGTCTTGGACCCGAGGTCGTTTTTCGTATCGATGATTACTCCAGGTGAATTTTCGGAAGCGGCGCGTTTTTGATAGTAGCTTTGGAGAACGTAAAACGCTTTCTTCTTCTTGCCATCGCTGGAGATGAGTCCCTTGCGATTGAAGCCATCTTCGATGCCCGGCAGAACGCGGCGCGGTGAGCGAAAATCCACGAGTATCCACGGCGAGAACCCGGCCAGGCCGTCGATCGTGTCGAGCATCGGCAAGCTTTGGCGGTAAAGGTCTTCCTGAAATTCCTCAGTCCAGCGCTGGTCTTTGCTGCCGTGAAAACCTTGGCGCGCGTCGCCGCCGAATTCACTGACGAACACCGGTTTATTGTATGGGATTTCCCAAGTCACTCTGGCGCATTTTTCCGGCAAGCCGTCGTACCAGCCGACGTATTCGTTGAAGGCGATGACGTCCACAACGTCGGCAAGCGGATCTTGCACGGTGCTCACGTTTTCCGCGCCGGGCTTGGAATGTTTCTCCATCGCGGCGCTCAATAACCGCGTCTGGTCCAGCGAACGCGCCCGCACAGCGAGTTGGGAGAGGAATTTCGTGCACGCCTCGCTCACCGGCGTTTCGTTGGCGAGCGACCAGATGATAATGCTGGCGCGATTGGCGTCGCGCTGAATTTCGTCAGTAAGCTGGCTCTCGGCATTTTGAAAAGTCGCGGGGTTCTGCCAATCGATGGTCCAATAAACCGGCACTTCGGACCAAACGAGCACGCCGAGCTCGTCGGCGAGGCGGGTCATGGCTTCGCTGTGGGGATAATGCGCGAGGCGGACAAAGTTGCAGCCCAATTCCTTGGCCCAGAGCAAAAGCTGTTTGGCTTGTTCCGGAGTTTTGACGCGGCCGTTGCCGTGGAGCGGGAATTCCTCATGGATACAAACGCCGCGCAGGAAAATCGGTTTTCCGTTGAGCAGAATCTGTTTGCCGCGGGTGCGCACGGTGCGGAAACCGACCCGTTCCGTGATTGAGTCGCTGCCGAAAGAAACGCGAACGTCATACAACTTCGGCGTTTCCGGGCTCCAAAGTTGGAGTTTGGCCGGAACGAATTGGAACGCGGCGCGCCCCGAGGCGTCGGTCCGGGCGGTCAATTCTTCACCGAGTTCCGGAATCGAAAGCCGCACGGTTTGGCCTTCGTTCGCGCCGACGCATTGGACCCAGCCGGAGATTTGGCGCGTGGTCTCGGATTCAAGCGCAAGCCGATGGTCAGCGATGAATTGTTTTGGCACGGTGACGAGTTTCACCTCGCGCGTGATGCCGCCGTAATTCCACCAATCCGTGGCCAGGGTCGGCACGGCATCCTTGGAGCGCTTATTGTCAACTTTGACCACCAGCGAGTTCGCGCCTTTTTTGAGGCGGTCTGTTACTTCAAATGTGAACGGTGTGAAGCCGCCGATGTGCATGCCGAGTTTTTGGCCGTTGAGATAAACGTCCGCACGATAGTTCACGGCGCCGAAGCGCAGAAACACGCGCTGGCCGGCGCTTCCGGCGAAATTAAATTTCCGGCGATACCAGACGCTGCCTTCGTAATACATCAATTCGGGCCGTTGCGTGTTCCAATCGCCGGGCACTTCGAGCGAGGGCGAGGTGTCAAAGTCGTATTCGACCCGCTCGCCGGGATCGGCGGGTTTAACGTCGAGATAGAAGGTTTCCGAGCGGGCCGGATCGGCGCTCAAGTCGCGTTGTTCGCGGCGGTAGTCGTAGAAACCGCTTTCGTAGGGGTCAATAATGCTCTTCCACTCGCCGTTCAGCGAAGTGCCGGTGTGCAAAAACAGGTCGGGAATATTATCGGCCCGCAACAACGCGGGGGCCACAATGGCCGCCGCACAAACAAATCCATTCAATAGCAGTCTCAATCTCATTTCAATTTGCACCGCGGAAGTAAGAATACCTCGTAGGAGCCACTGGAGATATTAGATTGTTGGAGAAGCTTTTACACCCCACAAAGGAGGGGGGGCGGAAAAGTTACAAGGTCCAGTGGGTGAATCGTTAAATGAGTTAAATGGTTAAATAAGGTCCTTCCGTGGTGGCGACTCGGCGGAGGGCTGCCGAATTGATTCCTTGAATTCCCTCGCGGTACTAGCGCGATTGGAGATGGGCCGTGAGCCGGAACTTTCCGGAATGCGTCGGCAGCAAGACGTCCACAACCTCCGTCGCGATTTGGCGGCTCGCGCCCAGTAATGATTTCAATTTTGACGCGACGCGATTCAAGTCCGCTTCGGTTGGGCCTTCGCGATCGGGGATGAATCGCAGCTTGCACTCGCCGCTGGCGAGTTGGCGGA
>DASXHY010000264.1:0-3478 GCA_036488095.1 Verrucomicrobiia bacterium
CATCACCGTGCGCTATCATCTGAACCCGTTGAGCCGGTTCGAAGTGAACCAATATATTCAGCATCGGCTGGAAATTTCCGGCGCGAAAGGCGTGCCTTACTTCACGCGGGCCGCCATGTGGCGTATTTACAACTACAGCAAAGGCATCCCGCGGCTCGTGAATGCGATTTGCGATAAGGCGCTGCTCGCCGGCTTTGTCGAGCGGACCAAAAAAATTTGTTACGGCACGGTGGGAATGGCGATTCGTGAATTGGAAGGAAAGATTCACGCATGAGCCTCATCAACGACGCCTTGAAGCGCGCGAAGGATGCGCAGCAGAAAAGCCCGGCCGTTGCGCCCGGCCCGCACCTGCGCCCGGCCGAACCCAAGGCAGCCGTCGCGCCGGCCCGTGGAATGGCCGTGCCGATCATCGTTATTTTGATCGTCCTGGGCGGCGGCGTTTTCTTTTGGCTCGAACGACAAAAGACCGTGGAAAAATCGCCGGCGGAAACGAAAATCTCCGCTGCAGTCGATCCCGTCCCGCCATCGAAACCTCCGGTTCAACCTGCGACTATTTCAATTCCCAGCGCCGCCACGAATCCGCCCGCTCCGACACAACCCACAGCTTCGGCAATTACGATGCCCAAATTGCAGGCCATCTTTTTCGTTCCCGGCCATTCGTCCGCCATTATTAATGGCAAGACCGTCCGCGCCGGAGATAAAGTGCAGGGATTCCGCGTGGCGGTCATCGATCAGAATAGCGCGACACTCGTCAGCGCCACGCAAACGAATGTCATGACGCTGGAGCAATGAGGATGGCCACCCTTTTTCCCGAAATACCGTAGTTTTTGCTTGGCCTTCGCGGCAGGTTGACGATGATTTGCGCGATGAATTTTTTCCGCGAGAAGGCGCAAGCCTCCCCCATCTACGCGCGAGTCGCGCCGTTTGTCATTTTCGTGGGGCTGATGATTTTCAACGGGATTCTGGGAAAGGGCGGCACCTATTGGGTCTATGCGTTCCGCACGCTGGTCGGAGCATGGCTGATCTGGCAAATGCGCCCGTTCGTTCCCGAAATGCGCTGGTCCTTCAGCCTCGAAGCTGTCGCCATCGGCATTGCGGTGTTCGTGATATGGGTGGGGCTCGATTCATTTCTGCCCAAGAACCATATTCTCTTTACGCCCACACCGGATGATGTCTGGAATCCTTTCGTGCGCTACGGAGCCGGCTCCAGGCAAGGCTGGTTTTTTGTCATCGTGCGACTGCTCGGCTCGTCTCTCATCGTGCCGCCGCTGGAAGAAGTTTTTTGGCGCTCATTTCTTTATCGCTATTGCGTCCGGACAAATTTTCTATCGCTGCCGCTGAACCTCTTTCATCCCACTTCATTCATCGTGGTCTCGCTGCTGTTCGGCCTGGAGCATTACGAATGGGCCCAGGGCTTTTTGTGCGGCATGGCTTTTCAATGGCTGGTCATCAACAAGAACCGCCTCGGCGATGCCATCACCGCGCATGCCATAACGAATTTTCTGCTCGGCCTCTGGGTCATCGGCCGCGGCGACTGGCAGTTTTGGTAAGGCTGTCCGTTAAATTAGTTAAATGGGTTAAATTGTTAAATGAGTGGAAACCATCAGGCGTGGAATTATCCTTTTTACCATTTAACCCATTTAACCCATTTAACATATTTAACCATTTAACTCATTAATTCCAAAACTCCTCAACTGCCTTGCCGCTCCCCTGCGTCATCTTCGAAGACGAGCACATGCTGGTGGTCAATAAACCCGCCGGCCTGAACACGCACGCGCCCAGCCCCTTCGCGGGCGAGGGGATTTACGATTGGCTGCGCCACCGCGAGCCGCGCTGGGCAAAGCTCGCCATCATTCATCGGCTCGACAAGGAAACCAGCGGCGTCATCGTGTTCGGCAAAACCACCCTGGCGAATCGTTCGCTGACGGAGCAATTCGCCAATCGCTCCGTACGCAAAAAATATGTGCTGCTCACGGAGCATCCAATGAAGCGCGCCGAGCTGATCGTGAGATCCAAAATCGCGCGCGCCGGCGACCACTACGTCAGCGGGGCGCAAGGCGAACCGGCGGAGACGTGGTTCAGGAGAGCCGCGGCTGATGCGGAGTTCACTTTTAGTTCAAAGAAATCAGAGCCTCCTCACGTCGGCTGCTACTATTTAATAGAGGCCGAACCTGTGACGGGGCGCACGCACCAGATTCGCGTCCACGCGGCGGAGAGCGGATTTCCAATTCTTGGCGACGCGCTCTATGGCGGCTTCGATTTTCCCCGCGTCTGTCTGCACGCCGCTGAAATCACGTTTAAACATCCGCTGACCGGCGAGGAAGTGACCTTTCGCGCCGCGGCGGATTTTGCCCGCGACTCGCGCGAAGCTTTGCGCGACGGTTTGATAGTGGCGGACGAGACGAACGCCTTCCGCCTCATTCACGGCGCGAGCGACGGCTGGCCGGAATGGTATGTCGAACGGCTCGGCGATTTTCTATTGTCACAAGGCGTGTCCCCGCTGTCCGCGCAACAAGAGGCGCGCCTCGACGATCTGGCCAAGCTCGTTCCGGTCAAAGGCGTTTATCACAAAATCCTTTCCCGGCACGTCCGTTGCGTGAGCGCGACCGTTGCGTCGCCGCAACTGGTCCGCGGCAAAGCCGCGCCCGAGCGATTCGCCATTCGTGAAAACGGGCTGCAATTCGAATTAAGTTTCAATGAAGGTTATTCCGTGGGCCTTTTTCTCGACCAGCGCGACAACCGCCGCCGCCTCCTGACCGGCCACATCGCCGCCGATTTTCCGCTGCCCAACTCGAAACTCGAAACTCAAAACTCGAAACCAGAGATATTGAACGTCTTCGCCTACACTTGCGCCTTTTCCGTCTGCGCCGCGAAGGGAGGCGCCAAAACAACTAGCCTGGATCTCTCAAAAAAATATCTGGAATGGGGCCGCCGTAATTTCGTCCTCAACGGCCTGGATCCTGGCGAACACGATTTCATCTACGGCGATGCCTTCGATTGGCTGCGGCGACTGGCAAAAAAAGGCCGCGCCTTCGACACAATCGTGCTGGACCCGCCTACATTTTCGCAATCGAAAGAACGCGGCGTCTTCCGCGTGGAAAAAAATTATGGCGATCTGGTCTCGGCCGCGCTGCCGTTGCTCAAGCCGGAGGGCGTTTTGCTGGCCTCGGCCAACGCCGCCAATTGGCCGCCGGAAAAATTTCTCGCCGACGTGTCCGCGAGCACTCGCGCCGCGAAACGAAAAATCCTCCGCCAATATTACGCTCCCCAACCGCCCGATTTTCCGGTTTCGCGAGGCGAACCCGCCTATCTCAAAACGGTTTGGGTGCAGGTCTCGTGAGCAAGGATCGGGGATGGTAGGGCGCGTCGCTCCGCGCGCGCCGTCCGATTGCTAACCAATGCGGCGCGCACCGAGTGACGCGCCCTACCTCGCCACTACTGCAACAAATCCTCCAGCGACGTCACGCGCGGCTCCATG
>DASXHY010000273.1:0-6420 GCA_036488095.1 Verrucomicrobiia bacterium
CGCTGATGAGATTGCTGACCACGGGCACCGCGCGGGAGGCATCGAGCACGTGGACGACCGGCTCGGTGTAGCCGGGGGCGATTTTCACCGCGGTGTGCGCTTTGCTGGTGGTCGCGCCGCCGATGAGCAATGGCAACTTGAGCCCCTGCCGCTCCATCTCGTTTGCAACGTGGACCATCTCATCGAGCGAGGGCGTGATCAATCCGCTCAGGCCGATAATGTCCGCCTTTTGCTCGCGTGCGGTGCTGAGAATTTTTTCGCACGGCACCATGACGCCGAGGTCAACGACCTCGTAATTATTGCACGCCAGCACCACGCCCACAATGTTCTTGCCGATGTCGTGGACGTCGCCCTTCACGGTGGCGAGGATGACTTTGCCTTGCGCGCGTGTTTCCTTGCCCGCCGCTGCGGCGGCTTGTTTTTCAGCCTCCATGAACGGTTGCAAATAGGCGACAGCTTTCTTCATGACGCGCGCGGATTTGACGACTTGCGGCAAAAACATTTTGCCCGCGCCGAACAAATCGCCGACGACATTCATTCCCGCCATCAGCGGTCCTTCGATGACGCTCAGCGGCCGGCCGTATTTCTGGCGGGCTTCCTCGGCGTCCGCGGCGACGTAAGTATCGATGCCTTTGACGAGGGCGTGTTCGAGCCGGTATTCCACCGTGCCTTTGCGCCACTCTTCCTCTTCCTTCTTTTGGGCGGCCTCGGTCCCGGCTCCGGCGGTCTTGATTTTTTCGCCGTAGGCAACCAGGCGTTCCGTGGCGTCGGGACGGCGGTTGAGCAACACGTCTTCGACAAGTTCCTTCAACTCCGGTTTGATCTCCTCGTAAACCTCCAACATGCCGGCGTTGACAATGCCCATGTCGAGCCCGGCCTGAATGGCATAAAAGAGAAATGCGCTGTGCATCGCTTCGCGGACCACGTTGTTGCCGCGGTAGGAAAACGAAATATTGCTGATGCCGCCGCTGACTTTCGCGTGCGGAAGATTTTTCTTGATCCAACGCGTGGCCTCGATGAAATCCACCGCGTAATTATTATGCTCCTCAATGCCGGTGCCGACCGTGAGCACGTTGGGATCAAAAATAATGTCCTCCGGCGCGAATCCGATTTCCTTCGTCAAAATGTCGTAGCAACGCTGGCAGATGGAGGTTTTGCGCTCGAGCGTATCGGCCTGTCCCTTTTCGTCGAAGGCCATTACCACGACTGCCGCGCCGTACTGCAGGACTTTACGCGCCTGTTCTTTAAATTTCGCTTCGCCTTCCTTCAACGAAATGGAATTGACGATGCCTTTGCCCTGAACACACTTCAATCCGGCTTCAAGAATTTCCCATTTCGAGGAATCGATCATGAACGGCACTTTGGCGACTTCGGGTTCGCTGCCGAGCAAGTGCAGAAAACGATTCATCACGGCCACGCCGTCGATCATCGCTTCGTCCATGCAAATATCGATGATGTTCGCGCCGTTCTCGACCTGTTGCCGCGCGATGGCCACGGCCTCCTCGTATTTGCCCTCCTTGATGAGCTTGGCGAATTTCGGCGAACCGGCGACGTTCGTGCGCTCGCCGATCATGATGAACGTGCCGGGCTGCTGCGTGAACGGTTGCGATCCGGACAAGCGCAGCGGAATGGCCGCGCCGGTCGAAAATTTGATTTCGTCCTTTGGCGTTCGCGGCGGGCGATCCGCCAATGTGCGGGCAATGGCGGCAATATGTTCAGGCGTGTTGCCGCAACAACCGCCGGCGATATTGACCAGGCCGCTCTCGGCGAATTCGCCGAGGAAACGGCCCATGTCTTCCGGCTGCAAATCGAAACCCGTGGCGGAAAGGGGATTGGGCAATCCCGCGTTGGGATAGCATGAGATGAACGCGTCGGATTTCTCGCCGAGCTCCGCGAGGAACGGCCTCATCAAGTCCGGTCCGAGCGAGCAGTTCAGGCCCACCGCCAGCGGTTTGATGTGTTTTACCGCGTTCCAAAAAGCTTCGACCGTTTGCGCCGAAATCATCGTTTCACCGCCGCGACCCACCGCCGCGGAAATCATGATCGGCAAACGCTTGCGGTCTTCGGCAAAAACTTCCTCGATGGCCACCAGCGCCGCCTTGGCGTTCAGTGAATCGAAAATGGTTTCAACCAGCAGGATATCCGAGCCGCCGGCAATCAACCCGCGCACCTGGTGTTTGTAAGCGGTTTTCACCTGGTCGAACGTCACCACGCGGAAGGCCGCGTCATCGGCATCCGGGGAATTGGAAAGCGATACCGTCAACGGCCCGATCGCGCCGGCCACGAAACGTGGGCGACCGGTCTGGTTGGCAATGCGGTCCGCCCATTCACGGCATTGGCGCGCGGATTTTTCGTTGATCTCTCCGGCGAGATCGTTGAGGAACTTGTCGTCAATGACCCGCTGATAAAACGCCGGGTCTTTGCGTCCGCCTTTTTCGCGCGGGTCTTCGATGAAAAATTCGCTCTGGCCAATGCTCGTGGCGGAAAAGGTGTTGGTCTCGATGATGTCCGCGCCCGCTTCCAGGAAACGCCGATGAATATCAGTGATGACATCCGGGCGGGTGAGCGAATAAATATCGCCGTTGTTCTTGAGATCTTTCGGCGCATCCTTGAACCGCTCACCGCGGATATCCGCCTCGGTCAATCCGTAGCTGCGAATGGTTGTGCCCATCGCGCCGTCAATGATGGCGATGCGCTCGCGGAGAATGCGTTTCAGTTGTTCAGTGTTGTCAATCATCGGCTCAAGGTATTCTTCGCCAGCACACTAGCGGAAAACACGAACCGATGCAAATAAAAAATCAACATATCTGGATGCGATGATATGTTATTTAAAGCTAAAGTCCACTGTCGCCACCGGTTTGAATGCCTGAAGCCGGTAGGTGGCGATGAAATTCGTCAGGCTCGGAGTGGGATGGTGCGCCGCTTCGTCCAGAATCAGCGCATTGCGGAACCGGCCGAGGTCGAGGTAAGTCTGGTAGGTTTTGGGAACGGAAATGGTGGCTGACAAAGGCGTGCGTCCGGAGGTGAGTTGCGTCCATGTGGCTCCGTTATCGCGGCGCAGGGCATTCGAAAAAAGGAGTTGCATATCCACAGCGTCGGATTTAACGCGAGTAAAGGAGAAGCGGCCAAGTTCGCGGAGGTTGTTGCGTTGCTCCGGCGTGACTAATTCGATGCGCCCGACCATCACGCGATTGATTTGGGCGGGCTGCGAAACTTGCAGCGGCAGGACGGAATCCGTCCACGCGCGCGGCACGAGAAAGAAAACGCGCACGCCCGGGCTTTTAAAATAGGACAATTCCCACGTGTTCAGCAGCGCCTGCGCTTCGTCGGTGAAAAGGCCGTCGTCAACCAACGCGGTGCGCAAAGAGGTCTCCAATTTTTCCAGGTTGCTCTCGCTATAGTCGGTAGAGTCGAAGTCCGCCCGCGTATGCGCCAGAATTTTTTTGGAATTATGATCGAGCGAAATGGATGGCAAAGCGCGGAAGGCGAGTTTGCCGTTCGGTTGAATATCCACGAGCCACATCGCGCGAATGGGAAGCGGCTGGTTGCCGGGCAATTCCTCCAGTTGACTGCGAAAGAGCAGTTCGCCGGTGTTCGCGTCGCGCGCCACCCGCAGTGGAGCATCGATATGGCCGATGCCGCGATAAAACAAGAATTTCTCGCTTTCCGCGCTGGCGGTTTGGACCGAAGCGGCCTTCACTGCGCGGGGCGAAGTCCAGACATGCTCGGTGGTGTTGGTGAAGGACCAATCGCCGCCGACGCAGAGATCGTTCCACTTCAATTCGCTTTTGGTGAGACGGGAGATGGGGCCGAGGGGGCCTGTTGCCGAAAATGCCACGGTTGAGCCGATATGGTTTTGGACGAAGCCGGGCGCGGACGCTTTTGCATCCGGGTAGAATTCCGTGAGCCAACCGCCGCGGAACTCGACCGCCACGTTTATTTTTTGAATACCGGTTTGTGATGCGGGCGGGTGGAAATAAATCACGGGCGTTTCCAGCCGCATATTCACATCGGGATGACAGACGGGTATGCCCTTGCCAAAGGACGCCGGAATTTCGGTTGGCGGTAAAAGCAGACCGTAACTCAATCGGTGAACAAATTGCGGCACCGGTTCGTCGTCGGTATTGATGCCGCCGAGAGCGTCGCCGGATTCGTTTTGCAGGGACGTGAACGTGCCCCACTCGTGAATCGTCCACCGGTTATCAGCCGCGATTGCCTGGCTCGCGAAAAACAACAGCACAGCTCCAAGGTAACTGAGCGCTTTCATAGGATAAGTGTATTCTATGTCCAGGATAAGTTGTCAAAGAATTGTAAATAGTTTGTAACAAGCGCGTTTCTGCGCCGCGCGAATTTCGTTTTCAGACCTGAAATTGCCTTTCTTTCGCCCGTTTTTGGCAAATGCCACTTTTTTGCCACTCGTTCGTTGACACCTTTTGCGCCTTTGCTAGAGTCCAACGCGCGCGTTCTGCGGATTTCTTCCGATAACTCAAGAACCCGACGGCGAACCATTGAACCGATATTAATTTATTTATGGCAAAAGCATCCAAGTCTGGAAAATACGTTTATTCATTCGGCGGCAAAAAATCTGACGGTGACGGCAGCATGAAACCGTTGCTCGGCGGCAAGGGCGCGAACCTCGCCGAAATGAGCCGCATCGGCCTTCCGGTGCCGCCCGGCTTCACCATCACCACCGAAGTCTGCACCTATTATTATGCGAACAAACGCACCTATCCCAAAGTGCTCGAGGCGCAGGCCAAAGCCGGTATTGCGGCCATCGAGAAAATCATGGGCGTGAAATTTGGCGACAAAGACGCGATGCCGTTGCTTGTCTCCGTCCGTTCCGGTGCCCGCGATTCCATGCCGGGCATGATGGATACCATTTTGAATCTTGGCTTGAACGACCAGACCGTGCTGGCGCTCGTCAAGGCCACCAAGAACGAACGTTTCGCGTGGGATTGCTACCGCCGCTTCATCCAGATGTATGGCGACGTCGTCATGGGCGTGCAGAAGCGCGCCGGTGAAGATCATGAGCCGTTCGAAGTGGCGATTCACGCGCTGAAGCATGATCGTTATCATCATGACATCGACGACACCAAGTTGACGGTGGATGACTTGAAGGAAATGGTGAAGCGTTTCAAAGCGTTGATCAAAGAACGCACCAACGCGGAATTCCCGCAGGATCCCTGGAAGCAATTGTGGGGCTCGGTCGGCGCCGTGTTCGGTTCATGGATGAACGACCGCGCGATTGTGTATCGCCGCAAATATAACATTCCTTCGGAATGGGGAACCGCAGTGAACGTGCAGGCGATGGTGTACGGTAACACCGGTGAAGATTCGGGTTCCGGCGTGGCTTTCACCCGCGATCCCGCGACTGGCGAAAAAGTTTTCTACGGCGAATTTCTCATCAACGCCCAAGGCGAAGACGTCGTGGCCGGCGTGCGCACTCCCGAACCTGTGAAACGGTTGAAGAACGAGATGCCCAAGGCCTATGCCGAACTCGAAAAAGTTCGCGCGACACTCGAAGCGCATTTCAAGGACGTGCAGGATTTCGAATTCACGATTCAGGAGGGGAAATTGTTCATGCTCCAGACCCGCAACGGCAAACGCACCGGCCTCGCGGCCGTCCGCTTCGCCATCGAGATGGAGAAGGAAAAACTCATCGATTGGAAGACGGCCATAAAACGCGTTCCGGCCGATCAACTCGACCAGGTGCTCGCGCCGGTGTTCGATCGCCAGGCCGTGAAGGAAGCCAAGGTCATCGCGAAGGGTTTGCCCGCGGGTCCTGGTGCGGCTTCCGGCAAAATGTACCTGAACGCTGACCGCGCGGTGGCCGCGGCGGAAAAAGGCGAGCGCGTGTTGCTTGTCCGCAATGAAACCTCACCCGAAGATTTGCGCGGCATGATTGCCGCCGAAGGCATTCTCACGGCTAAGGGCGGCGTGAGTTCGCACGCGGCGCTCGTTGCACGGCAGATGGGCAAGGTCTGCGTGTGCGGCGCGGCGGCGTTGCAGATCGATTACGGCGCGAAGACCATGAAAGTGAACGGTTCCACTTACAACGAGGGCGATTTCCTTTCCATCAGCGGCACGGTCGGTGAAGTCTACCCGGGCGAAATCAAAACCGCTGCCTCTGAAGTGGTCCAGGTGCTCGTCGAGAAATCGCTCGACGCCAAAGACAGCCCGACCTTCCAGATGTTCAAGAAGCTGATGGATTGGTGCTCGAAAGTTTCGAAACTGCAAGTCCGTACCAACGCCGACACGCCGGAACAGACCGCGAACGCAATGGCGTTCGGCGCGACAGGCATCGGCCTTACCCGCACGGAACACATGTTCTTCGAAGGCAATCGTATCGATGCGATGCGCGAAATGATTCTGGCGGAAAATGTCGCGGACCGCAAAAAAGCGCTCGCGAAAATCCTGCCG
>DASXHY010000331.1:0-3576 GCA_036488095.1 Verrucomicrobiia bacterium
GCTGGAATTTTTCGAAATAGGGCGTCTCGGGTTTCGATTCCATCGACGGCGCAGCTACCAGGGAAATGTTTGTCAGTGCCAGGAGGAGGATGAGGATGAATTTCAAGCGCATGGTATTTGGATTATTTCATATGTCCGTTCAGCGGCGCAACTTGATTGTAGGACAGGCAGGATGCCCGTCCTACGACTAGGGAATGATTCTTACGAGCACGACGCCGTGGCGCGGAACGGTGGCTTCAAATTTATTTTCGAATTGCCCCAAATCTTTTTGCCGCCAGAGATCGCGCACGGTTTGTTTGCCGCCGATGCCGAGGTCGGACCAATTTGCCGTGACCGTTGCATCATCCTCGCCGCGATTGAAAAGGCCGACGGCTTTGGAGCCATCCTCGAGGTCTTTCGCCCAGACTTCCGTAAAATCATCCTTGGCCACGCGCGCGGCCTGGTGGCCGAGCGAATCCTGATCTACCGCCAGCACTTCGTCATTGGAAAGCAGGCTGCGGGTGAAATCGTTCATCTGGGTCATGTCGCAACCGACCAAGAGCGGCGCAGACAGCAGGCACCAGAGGCTGATGTGGGTGTATTGCTCGTTGGGAGTGAGATGGGTCGGGTGCAGGTTCGCGCTCCAGCCCACATTTCCGACGACCAGCATGTCCGGGTCGTTCCAATGTCCAGGCCCGGCATATTTTTCGTGTCCATTTTGGCTGAAACCGATGTGGGACATGCTCCCCCAGGTGTCGTTGATGTCGCCGGTGGTGCGCCAGCTATTGCCGCCGCATTCCGCGCCCCATTGCCAAACATCGCCCATTCCATATTGGCAAAAACTGAATAGAATGTCGCGCGGGACCTTGTCGAGCGCGGCGCGCATGACCCGATAAGGCTTCTGGTAATACGCGAGGCCCTGGCCTTTGACCACGTCACCGTAGGAGCACCAATCGTATTTCAAATAATCGAAACCCCAATCGCTGTATTGCTGCGCGTCCTGGGTTTCATGCTGCCAACTCGCCACGCAACCGCCGCAGGTCCACGGGCCCGGCGAGGAATAAAGCCCGGCCTTGAGTCCTTTGGCATGAACAAAATCCGTGAGGCCCTTCATGTCGGGAAAACGCGGGTTCGAAAGAACGCGGCCATCGGGAGTGCGTTGCGGGCCTTGCAACGTGGGGTCCTTGGAATCGCGATGCACTTCCCAGAAATCGTCGATGTTGATGTAACTCCAGCCGTGATTGATGAGGCCGCTGGAAACCATCGCGTCGGCGGCGGCTTTGATTTTGTCTTCTGTGACCGAGCCGGCGAAACAATTCCAACTGTTCCAGCCCATCTGCGGTGTCAGGGCGATTTGATCGCCGCAAATGATTTTGAATTTTCGTTCGGTCGCGCCGGCAGAGTTTTTTGCGCCGAAGGTGACGGCGTATTCCCCGCGTTTGGCGACCGCGCCAGTGATGATGCCGGTTTCGGGATCCAATTTCAGGCCGCTGGGCAAGCCTTGCGCGGAAAATTTCATGGGGCGATTGCCCGTGGCCGCGATGATGAAAAGAAACGGGTGGCCGGGGCGGCAGCCATAAATTTTTGCGCCGTGAATCGCCGGCTCGGATCCAGACTCGGGCGTGAGAATAACGGCCGGTTCCGGCGGAGCGGGCGTGGTATCCGGCCGGCCTTCGGTCATGACGAAATTCGCGTCCGCCCAATCGGCGTGGTCCGAGTCGATTCCATCGCCGGCGTCTCCCACCAAAAGGAGCAAGGTTTTGACTCCTTTGACATCGACATCCGCCTGTTTGGCGGCATTGCCAGCGCGCATGACGCCACTTTGCCAAAGTGTTTTGCCATCGCCAACGACGGTAAAGGTGACTGAGCCGGACGTTGCCTTTTTCTCGTCATCCACGCCAACCCAGGCAGTGAATTTCTCGGCGTTGCCCTTGAGCCTGATGCGCAACGAACTCGAAGCGTGCGTCCCCATGCCCGTCTGAAAACTCCTGCCGCCGATGGATAGGGGATGGCCGTCCACGGATTTGTTGACCTGCGGCGAACCCCAATCCTGTTCCGTCGCGCTCAGATCGAGCGACGACAATGAAACCGTGTCTTCGGCGAAAAGCCCGCCGGCTGAAACGGCGAGCGCGAGCGCGCAAATCCCGGCGGCTATAGAACCGCGCGCGCGCGATATTTGCGCGAGGCGTTTTTCACAGTTTGAGATTTTTGTTCTGGAACAACGGAATCGGTCGAAGTGTAGCGTCATAAGTTGCGCGTAGATTGATGAGCCTTTTTTTGGATAAATCAATCTAAAGAATACACTGCCGTTGACAAGGCACCGTCCGTTACAAATGCGCGGCATCACGGGACACCTCGCCGTTGGAGCCGTTTTTCTGCGCTTCCTGGGGGAAGGGAATTTTTAAGGTGACCACGGTGCCAACACCGGGAGTGGATTGGATGACACAGGTGCCTTTGACCTTGCTCATGCGCTGGTGAAGATTTTCCAAGCCGTGGCCTCCGGCTCTGCCGGATTCGAAACCACAACCATTATCCTGAATGCGGATTTCAAAACTGTCCGCCGACACGTCCACCCGCAGCAAGACTTCGGTGGGGCGTCCGTGCCGGACGGCATTGTTAAGCGCTTCACGCACAGAAAGCAAAACGTCGTGTCTCATTTCGGCGGTGATCATTTGGTCGGGAACGGAGACGGGCAATTCCACGCGGCAGGACACGGCTGCTTTGGCGAGGAATTCCTCGGCGACACTGGCGAGGTATTCGACCACGGAGGGAAGCGTATCGTTCCGGGAATTGATGACCCAAACCACGCCTTCGAGCGCAGCGGTCATGGCGCGGGAGGATTGCGCGATTTCGCCGAGGCGATCCAGGGCGACTTCCGGCCCAATATTCAATCCCGAACTGGTGGTTGCCAGCATGCTGATTTCGGTCAACTTGCTGCCGAGGTCGTCGTGAAGATCGCGGGCGATGCGGGAGCGTTCCTGTTCGATTGCGCGCGATTTCTCGGTCCGTTCCCGCTCGCTGATTTCGCGATGGAGTTGAATCGTGCGCCGCTCGATTTCGCGCCGCAGCAGATTGATCCAGATGAAGGCGAGGGCCAACCCGATCAGCAATAACGCCACAATCACGAGTAAGCGGCCGAGTGTCCACCATGGCGGCCGGGCGATGAGCTGAACATCCGCGGGAGAATTCAGCAACAGTTCGAAGGAATTGACGTCGCGATTGCCGGTTTGGTTGCCATCGAGGATGTGAAAAACGCCATTGAGCCGCAACCGGCTGCCAACCGTCCACGAGTCGGGCGGAGGTTGGTTGGACGGCAGCCGTGCCGCGAAACTTTTCAGACCCGATTGCATTTCGAGAACCTGGTCCGCCCCGCGCCACTTCACGTCCACCAAAGTTCCCTCGAGGCGGACGAGTGTGGAGTCGTAACTGTTGCTGAGAAAATCGAGGGCAATCTGGCGCGGCTTGGGAAGCGCCGAATGACCGGTTTTACGCACGACCGCCTGCCGCAACAGCGGCGACGCACCACCCAATTCCACCAGTCCTACGACCTCGACGTCATCACCCGGCGCCAGTCGCGAAGGCTGCGTCAGACGGCAT
>DASXHY010000354.1:0-6522 GCA_036488095.1 Verrucomicrobiia bacterium
GGCGGAGGGATTCGGTTTTAAAAACAATCCGGGGCTGGCCCTCGCGCTGGGGGCCTGCATCGGGCTGCTTTCCCTGCCCGTCATCTGGGCGTTGCAGGCAATCTCCGCCGCCGCCCTGGAAAGGCTGTCCTTTCATCCGCAGGAACAGGAAACGGTTTCGTTGTTGCGCGCCGCCGACGCGTGGTCAAGCCGCACACTCATGGGGATCGCGACCATCCTGATCGCGCCATTCGCCGAGGAAATCATTTTTCGCGGAATCCTATACCCGGCTGTAAAACGCGCCGGGTACCCGCGCCTTGCCCTGTGGGGCACGTCCATTTTGTTCGGCCTCATTCACGTTAACCTCATGACCTTTGTGCCGCTCACCTTTCTCGCCATTTTGCTCGTGTACTTATACGAATACACCGGAAACCTCCTCGCTTGCATTACCGTCCACTGCGTTTTCAACGCGGCGAATTTCGTCGCCCTTTACCTGTATCAAAAATAAATTCTTCGTCTGATTGTGAACGAGTTTGAACTGATAGAAAGACTGACGCGCTCGCTGCCCACCAACAAATCCGTGGTGACCGGCAGCGGCGATGATTGCGCCGTGCTCGACCTCGGGCTGCCCGACAAATTGCTGCTGTTCAAAACGGACGCCATTGTCGAAGGAATTCATTTCAAAACCGCCGCGCCGCCGGAAAAGATTGGCCACAAAGCCCTCGCCCGTTGCCTCAGCGACATCGCGGCCATGGCCGGCACGCCCACCGCGGCGCTCATCACCATCGCTTTGCCGAAAACTTTTGATGCCACTTTCATCGAGGCCATCTACGCCGGCATCAGCGCGCTGGCGCGGAAATACGACGTGGCCATCGCCGGCGGCGAAACCACCACCAACCCCGAGCGCATTTTAATCTCCGTGGCCATGCTCGGACTTGCGCCGCGCGGCAAGGCCGTGTTGCGTTCCGGCGCGGAGGCCGGCGACGCCATTTTCGTCACCGGCGAGCTGGGCGGTTCGCTCGCGGAGCGGCATTTCGAATTCGAGCCGCGCCTGGCCGAGGGACGATGGCTCGCGGAACATTTTGCCATCCACGCCATGATTGACTTGAGCGACGGCCTCGCCGGCGACCTGCGCCACATTTTGAGAGCCAGTCGTGTCGGCGCGGAACTGCTCACAACTTCGATTCCCATCAGTCGCGCGGCCAAATTGGCTTCCAAGGCCGAATCCTCCGCCAAACCTCCGCTGCTCGCGGCGCTCACCGATGGCGAGGATTTCGAACTGCTTTTCACCGCCGCCGCCAAGGACGCCGTGCCGCTGCTCGACGCGTGGAAAAAGCAATTTCCCAAACTCGCGCTGACGTGCATCGGCAAAATCACCGCCGGCGAAGGCATCACGCTTCGCGACAAATCCGGCGCCCGCCCATTGACCATTCATGGCTACGAACATTTCTCCAAATAACGTAGGACAGGCATCCTGCCTGTCTCTAATATTTTTTGGCCTCGGGATGAAATTCCCTTTTCTAGATGGAGACAGGCAGGATGCCTGTCCTACGTAATTGCATGCCCGCGCTTATTTCCCATAGTGCTATCGAAACCGAATCGCTCGGCGAAGCGTGGGGCCACGCGGCGAAAAGCGGCTTGGTCATTGGCTTGTCCGGCGACCTCAGCGCGGGCAAAACGCAACTCGTCAAAGGCATCGCCCGCGGCCTGGGCATCACCGCCCGCGTGCATTCGCCGACATTCACCCTCGTGAATATTTATAGCGGCGGACGGCTGAATCTGTTTCACCTGGATTTGTATCGGCTCGAAACGAAGGAGCAGATTTTGTCGGCGGGTCTCGATGAATACTTGAATCCCGCCGGCGTCGCGGTGATTGAATGGGCGGAGCGATGGTTCGGCGAAGTCCATCGTAATCCCCCTGGGTCGCAAAGTTTTCCAGCCTGCTTCCGCTGGGTGAATATTGAAACATTGAATGAAAACGAGCGGCGAATTTCCTATGAAGATTTTGGCGCTTGAATTTTCTTCACCGCAACGGAGCGTTGCCGTTACTCGGCAAGGCGAGTTCCACGAGTCCCTTTCCGGCTCGAACGCCCCGCTCACAATGATCGAAGATACGTTGCGCGAGGCAAAATTGGAGCGCGAACAGATCGAATGCCTCGCCGTGGGCATTGGCCCCGGCTCTTACACCGGCATCCGCGCCGCGATTTCCATCGCGCAAGGCTGGCAACTGGCGCGCCGGGTGAAAATAATCGGCATCAGCAGCGCGGAGTGCATCGCCGCGCAAGCGCAGGCGGACGGCGCAACCGGCCGCGCGCATGTCATCATCGACGCGCAGCGCGAAGAACTGTATCTGGCTACCTACGAACTTGCACCCGATGGCGTCTGCGAAATCGAACCTCTCAAAATCGTGACCGTGGCTGAAGCGCAGCGGCGCGCGGAAGCGGGAGGCGTATTGATTGGCCCGGAAGTGTCGCGCTGGTTCGCGTCCGGAAAGGTCGTGTTCCCCCGCGCGGCAACGCTTGGCCGATTGGCGCTGAATCGGACCGATTTTATTGCCGGTGAAAAGTTGGAGCCAATTTATCTGCGCGAAACAAAATTCGCCAAAGCGCCTCCGCCGCGGATTATGCTTTAGTAGCACGGGCATCTTGCCCGTGCGCTTCTGTCTGGGTTCACACGGGCGAGACGCCCGTGCCACTATCGTAACAATTTTGTAATTCAGTCTTAACAATCCGTCTTAATTAGTGTTCATTCGTGCCGCCAAATGAAAGCCGCTGTTCTTTACGGAAAAGAAGATGTCCGCGTCGAAGATGTTCAGCCGAAACCGCTCAAGCCGGGCGAGGTGCGCATTCAGATCGAGGCGGCGCTCACTTGCGGCACGGATTTGAAGGTGTTCCGCCGCGGCTATCATGCAAAAATGATCGTGCCGCCGGCGGTTTTTGGACACGAACTCGCCGGCATCGTTTCCGAGACACAATCCCCGGAATGGCGCGTGGGCGATCGCGTGGTGGCGGCGAATTCCGCGCCCTGCGGAAATTGTTTTCATTGCCTGAATCACCAGGAGAATATTTGCGACGATTTGTTGTTTCTCAACGGGGCTTACGCGGAATCAATTGTCGTGCCCGCGCGAATCGTTCAGAAGAATTTGCTCCGGCTGAAGCCGGCCACGAATTTTCGCGATGCCGCGCTGGTCGAGCCGCTCGCCTGTGTCGAGCACGGGATCGAAGACGTCAAATTGAGCGCCGGACAGCATGTCCTCGTCCTCGGGGCGGGGCCTATCGGCCTGATGTTCGCCGCTCTGTCGAAGCAAATGTGCTGTGACGTAACAGTCGCGGGACGGCGCGCCCCGCGATTGGAAGCGGCCAGGAAACTTGGCACGAACCACGTCATCGACATCGGTGATGGCGGCAACCTCGTCGCCAAAATCCGCCAGGCCTCCAAGCAACCTTTCGACGTGGTGATTGAAGCGGTGGGAAGTCCTGCGGTCTGGGAATCCAGCGTGCATCTCGTGCGCAAGGGCGGCAAGGTGAATTTCTTCGGCGGCTGCCCCTCCGGCACAACCGTGACGCTCGATACGACCTTGATTCACTATTCCGACCTCACCCTGCTCGCGAGTTTTCATCACACTCCGCGCGCCATTCGCCGCGCGCTGGACTTCATCGAAGCCGGAGTGATTCAAGCGGCTGACTTTGTTGACGGCGAATGTGCTCTCAGTGAATTGCCGCAATTGCTCAAGTCCATGACCCAAGGCAATCGCGCGGTGAAGACTCTCGTGCAGGTTCAGCGATAACAATCCGCTCAGTGATACTCCTGCAACGTCTGCACACCGTAACCGGATTTCTTGAGCGCGGCGATGCCGAGCGCCGCCGCTTTTGCGCCGCTTAACGTCGTCATGATGGGCGTGCCGGTGTAAACCGCGGTGGTGCGGATTTTCACTTCATCGGCACGCGGCGCCTGGCCTGCGGGCGTGTTGATGACCAATTGGATTTCCTTGTTCTTCAGCAAATCAATCGCGTTCGGCCGGCCTTCGCTCAATTTGAAAATGCGTTGCACTTTTAATCCGGCTTTTTCCAGCACAGCAGCCGTGCCCGAAGTGGCAACCAGTTCGAAACCGAGCCCGTCAAACTCCTTCGCAATTTCCGCCGCCTGGCTCTTGTCCGCGTCGCTGACGCTGATGAACACCCGGCCGTGCAACGGCAACGGCGCACTGGCCGCCATTTGCGATTTCGCGTAAGCGATGCCTAGGTCAGGATCCAACCCCATCACTTCGCCGGTCGAACGCATTTCCGGCGAGAGCAAAATGTCCTGGCCATGAAAACGGCTGAAGGGGAAAACCGATTCCTTAACCGCCCAGTATTTCGGCCAGATTTCTTCGGTAAAGCCAAGTTCCTTCAAAGTTTTTCCGGCCATCACCTTCGCGGCCAGTTTCGCGAGTGGATAACCAATCGCCTTGCTGACGAACGGCACGGTGCGCGAGGCGCGCGGATTGACTTCCAGGCAATAAACCGTTTCACCCTTCACCGCATACTGCACGTTCATCAAGCCGATCACTTTCAATTCGCGCGCCATCGCGTGCGTGTAATCGCGAATGGTCTGGATGACTTTTTGCGAAAGAGAATGCGGCGGCAACACCATGGCGGCGTCGCCGGAATGCACGCCGGCGAATTCAATGTGTTCGAGCATCCCGCCAATCACGATCGTGCCGCCGTTCGGCAAGCCCGTGTCCGTGATGCAATCCACATCCACCTCGGTGGCGTCTTCGAGAAATTTATCCACCAGCACGGGCCGTTCGGGCGAGGCCTCGACGGCGAATCGCATGTAATGTTGCAGTTCCGAATCGGAATAAACGATCTGCATCGCGCGTCCGCCCAGGACGAACGATGGACGCACCAGCACGGGATAGCCGAGCTTGCGGGAGGCGGCCAGCGCCTCGGTTTCATTGGTGGCGATGCCGTTGGGCGGTTGCGGAATGTTGAGCTTGTTCAGCATCGCCGCGAACAATTTCCGGTCCTCGGCAATTTCAATGCTCTGCGGCGACGTGCCGATAATGTTCACCCCATTCTTCTGCAAACTGAGAGCCAGGTTCAACGGCGTTTGGCCGCCGAACTGCGCAATCGCGCCCCAGCATTTTTCCCGCTCGTAAATGTGCAGCACGTCTTCGAGCGTGAGCGGTTCGAAAAAAAGTTTGTCGCTCGTGTCGTAATCGGTCGAGACCGTCTCGGGATTCGAGTTCACCATCAAGGTCTCGAAGCCGTCCTCCTTGAGCGCGAAAGCGGCGTGAACGCAGCAGTAATCAAATTCAATCCCCTGGCCGATGCGATTGGGGCCGCCGCCGAGGATCATTACCTTGCGCTTGGGAGTCGCGCGGACTTCGTCATCGCCGCGATCGTAGGTGGAATAATAATAAGGCGTATAGGCCTCGAACTCCGCCGCACACGTGTCGACGAGCCGGTAGCTGGGCACCAGGCCCAGTTTTTTCCGCAACGCGCGGATTTCGTCCTCAGTTTTGCCGGTTAAATGGGCGATTTGACGGTCTGAAAACCCGAGCGATTTGGCCTTGGCTAAAATATCTGCGTTCATTCTTTTCGGACGAAATTAAATCCTGCGAAGCAAACCGGAATGTGCGGCTCGTGTCGAGAGAGAAAAAAGTTCAGAAGGGTTGTTGGGCGCATCTCGATTTGTTGGGAATTTCGATAACGAGGACGAGGACGACAACGAGGAGGATGCTGGCTTTTTGGCTCTGCGGATTTGGGCAACGTACCCCTGATGTTGCCTCCGAATCGGCTGTGGTGATGGAGCGCCGATTTCCGATCCGGCGCGTTTCTGAGCGGCTTTGGTTGTCGCGCCTGTCTGATTTTGGATGGCGGCATAAGATCTTTCATCTTTTTTTTACCCAGCAATTTGCAGCAATTATTAGCAATGATCAGCAAACCCAATGACTTACAGAGCGCAAAATCATTGCGGTGTCTTAATTTTTTTTATTTTTTTACCCCGATTTACCCCGATTTAGCCGAATTTGGTCGGTACTGTTCTTCGGAATTGGGTGTTTGCGGGTGTGAAATCTGTGGGGAACGGTTCTGCTGGTCAGCCGCGCGCCGGCGCCGCTCCAAGCTTGGTTTGTCTTTAATCCCATTTTTCCTTTCTCGCCTCCTTTGCTGTGGCCTTTATAGCACGAGTGTCAAGTGCGGAAGGAACGGCAGAATTTTACTGTTCCAAGCGACGCCTTCAGGATTGCGGAGCCGTTTCCAGCCGGCCCCATTTGAATGAGGCCCCTTTCTTGACGTTTCGCGGCGTTACACATTATAGTTGTCGCAGATGAGCGCGACTGAATTAATCCAGCAATTGAAGGCGCTATCCGCCAAAGAGCGGGAAGCCTTTGCGCACCTCTTTCGCGAATTGGAGAAGCCGGCTGTCCACACGGCAGGCAATGGCAATAGCCCGTCCGGCACTGGCAACTGGCCTGATTTTGGAACGCGGCTCAAGCGCATTTACGGAAACAAGGTGGTCGCTGACAGCGGAGCCGTGATTTCTTACGCGCGTGGCGAG
>DASXHY010000389.1:0-20512 GCA_036488095.1 Verrucomicrobiia bacterium
TCCTCACTTTGGCGTTGAATGTTTGAACTGTCAGGGCTGAGTTGAGGGGATTCTGGCTTTCGCGCGGAAATAGTTTGAGCCGACTCACGTCGGCTGCTACGGGGTTCGAGGTGAGCGCGAGCGCTTCGCCGGTCTCGCGCCAATGATTGCAGCAATGCCGCGGCATCCGGGTTGCAGCGCAGGGCTTCTTCCTCGGTCATCACGACGAGCAAGAGCAATACTTCGTGGAGTTCATCCGCATTGGTCGGGTGCGGCCAGGCGTCGGCGCAAACCTTCTCAATCGCCGCCGAGTCGAGAATGCCCAAGCCGTCATTGGCCGCTGACTCGCTGGCGCGGCGGGTGTAAACGGCCTGGGTGCGCCGTTCTTCGAGCGGGGCGTTGTCCAGGAATGCATACGGCCGGGCATTCAGGATTTCGTGCGCCAACGGCGATGGTTCCGGCAAATCGCGCGCGATGCAGCGAACTTTTCCGGTCTCGATTCGCCGCAGCAAATTTTCCAGACCTTCAATATCCATTGCTTCGGTCAGGCAATCATCAATCGTCTGCTTCACGAGCGGGTGGTCGGGCACCACGCGGTCGCCGGCGATGTTTTCCAGGCACGCAAGCTGGTCGGGGAAGACGGCGGCGAGGAGATTTTCCGATTCCATCCGTTGCAACGGCGCCGGAATCTTTTTGCCGCCGCGCTGGCGGGGCAGGGCGAGCGAGCGGGTCGCGTTCCAGCGCCAGCGGATGGGAAACATCGGCGAATCCAACAACGCCTGCACCAGGATTTCGCGGACGGTTTTGCTGTTCAAATAGCGAAACACCTCGTCGAGCGGGAATGAATGCTGCGTGCCGAGCGAGAGCACGATGGCGTCGTCGGTGGCGGCGCTTTGCAGCTCGAAATTGAAGGAGCGGCAGAACCGCTTGCGCAAGGCGAGGCCCCATGCGCGGTTCAGGCGCGCGCCGAAGGGTGAGTGGATTACGAGTTGCATGCCGCCGGACTCGTCGAAAAAACGCTCCATGATGAGCGTGTCTTGCGAGGGCAATGCGCCGAGGGCTTGGTAAGCGGTGGCGAAATAATCGGCAAGTTGGCGGGCGGCGGAGTCGCTGAGGTGATGTTCGGTTTTGAACCAGTCCGTTAGAGGATAGGGGGCGTCAGGAGTCTGTGTGCCGGTTGCAGGTTCCGCGGCGCGCACGGAGTGACGCGCCCTACCATCGTCGTGGGCATTCTTTTGCGATTGTTCAATGACCTCCCGAACGTCGTCGCGGAGCCGGGCGACAGCGCCGGAAAGCTCCACGGTTCGCGCGGGGGCTTCGCCGAGCCAGAAGGGGATTCCGGGCGGTTGACCGTGCGCGTCCTCGACGCGGACCGTGCCGGCGAGGATTTGCAGAATTTTCCACGAGGCATTGCCCAATTGAAAAATATCGCCCGCGAGGCTTTCGACGGCGAAATCTTCGTTGACGGTGCCGATGAACGTCTGGCTCGGCTCGAGCACCACGCGATAATCGGTGTTGTCGGGAATCGCGCCGCCGGAGGTCAGCGCCAGCAATCGCGAACCTCGCCGTCCGCGAATGCGATGATTGACGGCGTCGTGATGAATCAAGGCTGAGCGATGCCCGCGTTTGGTGCTGAATCCCTGCGCCAACATGCGGATGACGTCATCGAATTCCTCACGCGCGAGGTTGCGATACGGATAGGCCGAGCGCGCGAGAGCAAACAGCTTTTTTTCTTCCCAATCTTCCGCGCCGGCGGCGGCAACAATTTGTTGGGCGAGGATGTCGATGGGTTTCTCCGGAATCTCGAGCCGATCCAAATCGCCCTGGCGCACACTCTGGAGCGCGGCCACGCACTCGACGAGTTCATCGCGCGTGAGCGGAAACAATCGGCCCTTAGGCAATCCAGCGCGGCGATGCTCCGCCCGGCCCACGCGCTGGAGCAGGGTGGCAATCGAGCGCGTCGTGCCAAGCTGGCAAACGAGATCGACGGAACCGATGTCGATGCCCAGCTCCAACGACGCCGTCGCGACCAAAGCTTTCAGTTCGCCACGCTTCAAACGATTTTCCGCATCCAGCCGCAATTTCGTGGACAGACTTCCGTGATGCGACGTGACCTTGTCCGTGCCGATCAATTCGGAGAGATTTGCGGTGACACGCTCGGCCATCCGCCGCGTGTTCACGAAAACCAACGTAGTCCGGTGTTCCTGGATCAATTCTGCAAGCCGCCGATACACCTCGGTCCAAACTTCATTCGACATGACGGCTTCCAAGGGCGAGCCGGGCAATTCGAGCGCGAGATCCATGGCGCGCTTGTGACCGGTGTCGACGATTTTGCAAAGTGGTTTGCCATTCTCGTCGAGATTCTTCGTGCCGACAAGAAAGCGGGCGACTTCTTCAATCGGTTTTTGTGTGGCGGACAGGCCGATTCGTTGCAGCGGATGTTTCACGAGCGCGGCGAGCCGTTCCATGCTCAGCGCGAGGTGGGAGCCACGGCGATTTCCGACCACGGCGTGGATTTCGTCCACGATAAGCGTGCGAACGGTGCCGAGCATTTTTCGGCCGGACTCTGACGTGAGTAAAAGATAAAATGACTCGGGCGTGGTGACCAAAATGTGCGGGGGCTTTTTGATTAATGCCTGGCGCGCGGCCTGGGGGGTATCGCCGGTGCGGACGGCGGAGCGGACTTCGATATCGCGACCCTCGGCGGCTTTCAGCGCGGCGCGAATTTCCGCGAGCGGCTCTTCGAGATTTTTGTGGATGTCATTGCTCAACGCCTTGAGCGGTGACACGTAAACGACGCGCGTTTCATCGGCGAGTTCGCCTTTGAGGCCGATTCGAAACAAGGAATCCAGCGAGGCTAAAAATGCGGCGAGCGTTTTGCCGGAACCCGTCGGCGCGGCAATCAACGTATGCGCGCCGGACTGGATGGCGGGCCAGCCTTGCTCTTGCGGAGCGGTGGGCGAGCCGAACTTTTGCTCAAACCAGTTGGCGATGACAGGATGAAACTGAAACCGTTGCATTGAACGGCTATATTATAAACCGGTTACGAATGAACACAAATAAACACGGATTTTTTAACAGAAGGGAACGAAGTGAACGAAGGTTCGAGTTCTCTTTGTTAACTTCGTTTACTTCGGTTTAATTCCCTTATCCGTGTTTATCCGTGTCCATCGTGGTTAAAAAAATGTTCACTCGTTTCCTCTTAAATCGTCTTTATCCGTGGGTTAAATTTCTTTCCTCACACTTTTTCTCGCCCCGAACAATGCCGTTCCAATCCGCACCATGGTTGCACCCTCTTCAATGGCTACTTCAAAATCACCGGTCATGCCCATGCTCAAATGCGGCAGCGGCGCTCCCAAAATTTGTTCGCAACGTTGCTTCAATTCCCGCAGTTGACGGAACACCGGGCGCACATTTTCGGCATTCGCCGTCCACGGCGGCACGGTCATCAGTCCGTGAACTTCAATACGCGGCAGGGCGTTGATTTGGTTCAGTTCGGCTTCGACCGCGTCCGGCCGGTAGCCGAACTTGCTGGCCTCGCCCGCAAGATTCACCTCCAGAAGAATCGGCATCGTCTTGCCGGCCAGGTCTGCGCGCTTGCTGATTTCCTGCGCGACGTGCAGGCTGTCCACGCTCTGGATCATTTCAAAAAGCTCGACAGCGTCGCGGCATTTGTTCGTTTGCAAATGGCCGATGAAATGCCAGCGCAGCCTACCCGCGCACAATGGAATTTTCGCCTTCGCCTCCTGGATTTTATTTTCGCCGAAGAACACGAGGCCAAGTTTGCCTGCTTCATTGACGACTTCCGGCGGCTGTCCTTTCGTCACGGCCAGCAGCGTGACGGAATCCGGAGCGCGCCCGGCGCGGTCGCACGCGGCGCGAATGCGTTGTTGAATTGAATCGAGATTTTCAGCCAAACTCACGGCGGCAGGATAAAGTGTAAATGGCAAATCGTAAATCGTCGTTTGTATGAACTACTGGCTCGTAAAACAGGAACCTGAATCGTATTCGTGGGCGGATTTCGTGAAAGACGGAAAAACCGCCTGGACCGGCGTGCGCAATTTCGCCGCGAGACTGAATTTGCGCGCGATGAAAAAAGGCGACCGCGTTTTTTATTATCACAGCAACACCGGCAAAGAAATCGTGGGCCTTGCCCACGTCGTGAAAGAGGCGTATCCCGACCCGACCGCAACGGAAGGTGATTGGTCCAGCGTGGATTTGGCTCCGGAAAAGCCGCTCAAGAAGCCTGTCGGGCTGGACGGCATGAAAACCGATAAAATTTTGAAGGAGATGAAACTGGTGAAGCAATCGCGCCTTTCAGTCTCACCAGTCACGAAAGAGCAATTCGACCGAATTGTGGAATTAAGTGGTGGGTGAAAACACCGACGACGAGACACATTCTATTCAGGGTCTTTGCTCAATTTCCGTCGTAAAAACACGCCCCATGCCACGACAAGTGACAGACTCCAAAATAAAACAGCGACGATCAACGGTTTGCCTTCGTAACCCAATAGAATAACCCTTTTGGAAGGATCTCCAGAGTAGCGAAAGCTTACGTCGTCTGGGATTATGTACCGCTTTGAAAGCGAAGCTCGCGAATGGACCGTGATATCAGTTTCATTCAAAAGTATCGAAAAATCGATCACCGGACCCAGAACATTTTTAGTCTGAGTTCGGGCCACGATATGGCCCTTTGTAATCGGGGCATTTCGCACTTTAAAGATTTCCACCCATTGATCAAAACAGGCCAATCCGCACAAAAACCCAATGCAAACGACAATAACGGCCAACTTATTTAGATTCATATTATGCGCCGCCATTGACCTCCGCGCGCTTCCATGTTTTTAGTCGCATTATTCGGACCTAATGCGTATCCGCCTTTTACGTGCCCGATTCTAGTCGGGGGTCATTGGCGATTCATCTCACGGCAGCCGGGATGATGTCAAGATTTGAACCGAACGGTCGGCGCGAATTTTGCCTTCGGAAATGATTTGTGAAGAGTCACGGGCGAAAACTTTCGCGCCGGCGGTATCCGTGGCTTCAAATGGGCCATCGGCCGAGGGCGCGTAATTGAATTTGTGGTCCTGTCCGTTCGGACGGAGCAGGGGGATTTCACTTTCCAGCTTCAAATCGTGCACCATTCGGTCGCGACGGCTGACCAATTTTTCCAAATAAAGTTTTGATTCGGCATTGTCGTAGCCCGACGCGATCAAGGCGGCGCGAAGTTGATTCTCCGTCAGTTGCCCGATCAAGCGGGCCATCCAGCGGGCGTCATCCACAGTCATGGCCGCAAACGCCGGGGTGGGGACCGTTGGTCGGAAATGGTCAATGCGAAATGGCGTCGTCATGTGGCCCGGGCCGCGACAAATCTCGGGCGCGGTGAACGTCCACGTGAGGTCATCGGGGTTTTCGCCGTGCGCCGAAAACCAACCGGTCCCCGCGCCCATTCCGCCGCCGAGGTCGGCAATGAAATGCTGAAGCTGCACATCGTCCGAGTCGCGTGCGATGCGCAATTTGGTGTTGTCCGCCCGCGAATCGAACCACGCAAGCCACGCCGCCAACAATCCCGCGCCGCGCAATTCGCGGAGATTCTCGTGGCCAAGGCCGCCGAATTCCCAGGAGCCGATGGATTGCGTCGGGCCATCACGCGGCTGCACATTCGCCGGCGCCATCACGAGGTAATCGATGTTCGCTTCCGCTTCCGGGCGAAAATTTCCCGGCGAATCCTCCGGATGCGAAAGGCTCGGATTCGTAAAAAGCATCTGCTTTAATTGCGCGCCCGGGATTTTTCGCCCGTCCTTGAACACCGCGCTCGTGATAAAAGTGAACGGGTCATAATGCGTTTGAAATTGCACCGTCCAGACGCGGATTCCGAACGGAGCAATTTTCATCGACAGCGGTCTGCGAAGATGAAATTCGCGAAACATCCGCCGGTCGTAACGAATCCTGACCTCCGGCGCGTAATCGGTTGGATCAACGTGGTAGCCCAGCGCGTGAAAAATCCGCGCTGTGAAGGGTTCCGAATTCACTTCGCCGAACTTGATCTTAAGGCGCTGCCCGTCGCATTCCACATCGAAACCGGCATGAGTGCCCGAACTGACTTTTGGCGCGTTGTACTCACAAATCGTTTTTTCCAAATGCGGAAGTTCACTGCGTCCAAAGCCCGCATATAAATCCTCCTGGGAAATCGCCGGCGGGCGTGTCCAAAAACTCGAAGGCAAGGGATCACTGTTCCCGCCATCGCTATTGGATTGGGCGCGGAGATTCGCGGCGGGCGTCGTGCCGCGACCGATCGTGCCGGCGAGATTTTTGAAAAAATAAACCCACGTCGATATCACCCCCAGCTTTTCTGGCACGAGCGGAATCTGTCCATTGTGCAGGGACGCCTGGACCGCCTCGATGTCGCGCTCGCGCGCGCTCCGCGTGCCGGCGTCGCCCGCCAGCAACGCCTCCTGCGCCAGCCGGCCAATCGTTGCGATGGCGCGCGATTCATATCTCGGCGACTCGTCGGTAAATCGCTTTCGCAATTCGGCCACCGGCAAATTTTTTAAGTCATCGGAACGGCGCGCTAATTTCTTCTCGGCCTTGGATTCCTTTTTTTCGTTTTTGGACGCGAGATCGGCGATGCGCGCGAGTTGATGCAAATTCGTTTCGGAATCGGGGCTCAGTGTTGTGAGTTCGTGAAAGAGAGCTGCGGCATTCGTTTCGGAACCGGTTGGCGCTGCAAAACACGGTTTCGAAAAAACAACGCCGAAAATTAAAATAACAAACAGCGCGGACGTCAGCCGCGCTTCATCGCTGAAATGTTTCATGGCACGCCTCGTAAATAACCCTGACCATTCGCCGCGCCTGTGACGGAGTGGTGCAGTACGGCGGCATCAAGACAATTACGTTGCCAATGGCCCGCGTCAAGACACCCCTTTTACCCATGGCCTCGCAAACGCGAATTCCGGCGCGCTCGCGCAAATCGAACGGTTCGCGCGTGCGCCGGTCACGAACGAGCTCGATGCCCACGGCCAATCCGGCTTGCCGGATGTCGCCAATGTTCGGCAAGTCCCATAAGGTCGCCAATTCCTCGCGCAAAGTTTTTTCCAAAACCTGCCGCGCGCGAACCGATTCGGCGCTTTGCAAAATATCCAGGCTCGCCAGCGCAGCGGAGGCGCCCAATTGATTGCCGGTATAGCTGTGTCCGTGAAAAAACGTTTTGAACTCCTCGTATTTTCCCAGGAACGCATCGAAAACTTTCTGCGTCGTGAGCGTGGCGGCCATCGGCAGATAACCTCCCGTCAATCCCTTGGCCAGCGCGAGAAAATCCGGCTGCACCTGTTCCTCATGGCAGGCCAGGAGGGCAGGTTTCGAGTTTTGAGTTTCCGCCGCCGCCAAGGCTTTGGCGGACAGGTCGAGTTTCGAGTTGGTCCTGCCGAAGCCCGTCATTACCTCATCGGCAATCAATTGCGCGCCGTGCCCGCGCGCGATTGCCGTAGCGCGGCGCAGCCAGCCTTCCGGTTGCGCAATCATTCCCGCCGCCCCTTGCATCAGCGGCTCGAACACAAAGGCGGCGTATGGATTTTTCTTTTTCTTTTGCGCGTCAAATTTTTGTTCGAGTTTGCCGATGCACTCCCAATTGCATCGGCGATACTCCCGCGCATCCGCCCGCTCGGGTTTCGCGCGATTGAACGGACATCGATAGCAATAAGGCGCGGCGGCTTTATTCGATTTGAACAGCAGGCCGCCGTAGGCTTTATGAAATAAATCAATGTGCCCGAGCGAAACCGCGCCGACCGTGTCGCCATGATACGCACCATCCAGCGAAAGAAACTTTGGCCTCGTGCGGCCCGTGCGTCGTGCGAATTGGTAGGCGAGTTTGAGAGCCACTTCCATCGCAGTCGAGCCGTCGTCGGAAAAGAAAACCTTACCCAGGCGGGGCGAGACTTTGTCGATCCCTGAGCTCCTGCTTCGTCCCGCCGGTTTCGGATTCGCGATCTGAACCAACTTTTCCGCCAGCAGACTCGCGGGCTCGTTGGCAAAGCCGAGAGCTGAAGAATGCGCGATCTTTTTCAATTGCCGATTTATTGCGGCGTTGATTTTTGGATGGTTGTGACCGTGGAGATTCGTCCAAATCGAGGAATTGGCGTCGAGATATTCCCGGCCCTTCGCATCGTGGAGAATTGCGCCCTTGCCGGAGACAATCACAATCGGCTCGCATTTCAGCCAATCGCGCATTTGCGTGAAAGGATGCCAGACGAACTGATGGTCCAGCCGGGCAAGCTTTTGTAATTTGCGATTCACGATTTACGATTTACGAGCGGCTGCAAGTTGTTTGTCAATTCGTTGATATCCGCCTGCGCGTGGGAGGCTGTTATGGTCACGCGCAGCCGAGCCTCGCCGCGCGCGACGGTTGGAAACCGAATGGCAGGAACGAAAATGTTTTTGTTCCGCAGTGCTGTTGCTGTTTCAACCGCTTCCGTTTCGTCGCCGATCATAATCGGGATGATGGCGCTGCGAAACGGCGGCGGCGGCTGCCCGAAAGCCGAATGAAATTCATCAATGCGTTTCCAAAGATTTTTTTTTCGGGCATCGCCGGCGTCCGATTGAACAAAACGAATTCCCGCGGAAGCTGCCGCCGCCGCTGCCGGCACGGGCGCGGTCGAGAAAATGAAACTTCGCGCGCGATTGATAAGAAAATCGATCAGCACGCGCGACCCGCAGATGTAACCGCCGCTCGCGCCCAGCGCCTTTCCCAGCGTGCCCATTTGCACTTCGATTTGGTCGCTGACGCCGAGTTCCTCCGCGAGACCGCGCCGTTTTTTTCCGTAGAGGCCGGTCGCGTGCGCCTCATCCACCATGAGCCACGCGCCGTATTTATTTTTCAATTCGACAATTTCGCGAAGCGGCGCATGGTCGCCGTCCATTGAGAAAACACTCTCGGTGACGATAAGAATTTGCCGCTGACTTTGGCCTTTAGACCTTGGACCTTGGACTTTCTGCCCCCATTTCAAAATATCTTCCAGCTCGTTCACGTCGTTATGCGAGAAGACCCGCAATTTCGCGCCGGACAAACGCGCGCCATCCACGATGCACGCATGGACCAGTTTATCGATGACGACATTGTCGTCCTTCCCGACCAGCGCGCAGATGGTCCCGATGGCCGCGGCGTAACCGGTGGAAAAAGTCAGCGCGGCTTCGGTTCCTTTGAATGCCGCGACCGATTCCTCCAATTCATGATGCGGAGCCAGCGAACCGCAAATCAGCCGCGAAGCGCCCGCGCCCGCGCCGAATTTTTCCACTGCATGAATCGCCGCTTGCTTGATGGCCGGTTCATTAGCCAGGCCGAGATAATCGTTTGAGGAAAAATTGAGCAGCGTTTTGCCGCCGATTGCAATGCGCGGCGCTTGCGGTGAATCAATCCGGCGCAACTCGCGATATAAACCCTGAGCGCGGATGGCGGCAAGGCGTTCATTGAGCGCGGTGTTGAATTCATTCACGGGAGGAATTTACGATTTACGATTTACGATTTACGAGCCAAAACCATCATGCAGGGATGTATGGATAAATGGATTTTTGGATTGATGCATGGCCGAGCCGATCGCTTCCGGCCATTTATCCAAAAATCCACGAATCCAACAATCCAGTATGATGGAAGCGCCGCTCTGGTGCGCTAACCGGGTTGCATCGCCCATTCGCCATCAATCACGCTGGCGGCGACATCGCCGGGATGATGCACGGCTGCTTCACTTGCATCGGCCAGCTTGCCTTTAAACGGGATCGCGATCAGATCGGCCAGGGATTTCTTCGAAATTTCGCCAACCTGTCCAGCCATCCCGAGAGCGCGAGCGCCGTTGGCCGTGGCCATTTGCAAAATTGTTTCGGGCGAAACGCGCGAATGATTGGCCGCGAAAGTCTGCATTTCGGTGAACATATTCAACTCCACCGTTTGGCGTGGCTTTTTATAAACCGTGGCCAGGCTATCGGTCCCGAGGCAGACGTTGACTTTTGCCTGATTGAATTTGTGCAGCGGAAATTTGTCGTGGCTGAAATAAAAATGGCTGCGCGGGCAATGAACCACGCTCGTTTTTCTCGCGGCCAGCAGCCGGGCGTCTCCTTCGGCCAGGTAATTCACGTGAACGGCCAGGCAATTCTCACCCAACACACCGCAGCGATCCAGATGCCTGACCGGCGACCGCAATCCGCAATCACTCATGTCGCGGTCGTTGCGCCGCAACCAATCGAAGATGATCCCGCGGCCCTTCATGAACATTTCAAACTCCTGCATCGATTCCGCGACGTGGATGGACATCGGCCAATGTCTGCGCCGCGCCATTTCCGCGGTGAGGCGAAGCAATTCCGGCACGGTGGAGTAGGGCGCGTGCGGCGCCAGCCCCGGCCGGCAGCGCCCGCCGGGCAGGGTGCGAATGTGCTCGAGGTTGTCCTGCAAAATCGCGCGCGGATCGCGGCGGCTTTTTACGCCGGTCATTTCCAGTAGCGAAACAACGCGCAAAGGCGTGGCCGACCAGACATCGGGCAGTAACTCAGGAACCGTTTCAAAATCCGCCACCGTCGTCGTGCCCGTGCGCCTTAGCATGTGCGCCCCGCGAACCCAGGACTCCGCAAACTCGCTGTAATTCCATTCCGACTTGGCGGCGAGCATCAAGCGAATCCAATCCGTGAATGATTTTTGCGGCGGCATCAGCCCCGCCATGTCGGTGTAATCCAGATGACAATGGGCGTTGATGAGCCCAGGCATTAAAATTGTCTCGCCCAGATCGATCACTTGGGCTGGATCGTGGAGCGCCGGCGTCTCGCCGGCCAGTTTCATTTCACGCGGACTTGCCGCCGGGACGGCGGCGCTCCCGGGAAAATCCCTCCAGGCGCCTACGTGGGTGATGCGATTGCCGGAGATAACGACCGCGCCATCGTCAATCGGCGGCCGCGAGATGGGAAGAACAACGCGTGCGCGAAGAATCATGAAAGTGAAGAGCCGGAAACCAAGCGTCCGGAAGCGATACGAGGACAAAGTCCACGACCTGCCTTTATTTCTTCATTCTGCATTCTTCCTTCTGCCTTGTTAAATCGCCGCTTCCTGTCGCGTGCGTTTCGTGCGGGCGGCGACCTTGTGTTTGCGCGCCTTGTGTTTGCTCTGGCGCTTGCGGATTTGCTGCTCGATCTTTTTTTCCACCAGGTCGATCGCGGTGTACAAATCGCTTTCGCGATCTTCCGCGAACAAATCCGGGCCGCGGACGCTCAGGCGCATCGAACAGCAGAATTGCCGCTCCGGGACCCGCATGTGATCGTGCTCGAGCGTGACCCGGGCGTGCACCACCCGCGAGTTCAAGCGATCCAATTTATCGAGCTTCGCGAGCACGTGCTTCTCAATGGCGTCAGTCAACGTTACGTTGTGCGTGGAGAGGATCAACTTCATACCGACAAGATGCCTTGCCCCGCTCAATTTTCAATCGCCAAATTTCCCGCTCAATTTTAACCACGGATCGACGCGGACGAACACGGATGGATAAAAGTACTTTTTCGCGAATGACACGAATTAACCCGAATTCAATTCAGCATTTTTTTAATTCGCGAAAATTCGCGCAATTGGTGTAAAGCCCTTTCCCCTCTGCTATCAATTTCCTTTCCAATTTGCATAAAAGCATTGGCTGCGGCGATTTTAGCGATCGTCCTTCCTTTCAAAGCGAATTGGACGAACCCCAACCCAAAACAACGTCTTCTTACCAGGAAAACGTTTCTGAAGGAATGACCGGAAGGCTCTCCAATCCTTCGACTGGAATCCTGCAGGAGCAATCTGGAATGCTTGCCTACCCTCGAACTTGATCAGGAAGGTGCCTCGACCGTAAGGACTCCATGCTTCAAGTTGGCCCCACGTAAAATCTCCTGACCGAGGAAATAATGCCCGAATCTTAATACTCTCATCATCCCACGTGATTTCACGAGGAGTGAAAAACGCCGCAACAAAGATCCCGAAGAAGAACCCCGCCAATGTTCCCATCCCTAGAACGTCGTCAATATGAAATCCTCTGCCTTGGAAATATGGGATGACACCTGAAATCACGGCGATGGCAGCGAAAGCCGATGCGAACGTCTTCGCAAATGCCATGAAGTAATTTGGCTTGATGGTCATACGATGCTTAACAACCAAAAACTGCGCCACGCCGGACTCGCGACGTGAACCGCGCAGCGCAACTGCGAGCGCCAACCGGCGTTGACTCCAGCGCGGTGTTCATGAAATTGCATCTCATAAACCGTTCTTCAACAGTGTAATCCAGACTGCGACATTCAAACCGATAAAGACGGCAAAAATCACAATGTCACTGTAGTGAGGTCGGTCTGAACCCCCTGAGGTAAAATGCTGCCCAGCGAAGAACATCGGTGCGCCGCATTTTGGGCACCGTCTTGCTTCACTGGCGATAGTAAATGGCGCCAACAAAAAAGAGGACAGCAAACCGGACAAAAAAACTAATAATAGTTCACCAGCGAGGATGCTGACGAAGTAATACCAGGGAAAATCCTGACGAAGGAAAGAGACCCATAACGGAACAGCCGCCGTCGTCGCCACAAGAAAATGGAACGGGGACATGTTTGCGCCAACGATTGAACAACTGTAGCCACAATGCTTCGAGCATCCGTACCCAGAAATCGTATGGCGGAAAAGGCTCATGTCATGCCTAACGACCAAGAACTGACCCGCGCCGGATTCACGACGACAACCTCGCAGTGGAACTGCTAACCAGCGTTGGCTCCGGTGACTTAGGCCACAGATTCATGGCTGCCACTCAAATCCTTGCGGCATAAGTTCGAGTTTTGTGTCTCGGTCAATCTTATAGACCTCGTGAATAATCCCCGCTCCGAGTTCGGAAATACCGTTGCCGGTCATCCTCAGAAAGCGGCATCCGTTTTCGTTGCGCTCCTCCAGCCTATAACCACGGCTCAAAGCGTAGTCAGTGACCCTCATCTTGTCTGCGACATTTCGAGGACCGATGAGAACCCAATCAAAACCTACGACTCCACCTTCAATCGAATACTGAAGATTGACAGGCTCACTATCTTTGGAGTCGGGTGGGACGAAAAAGAAAACAACGAAATTCCCGTCTTGAGCGGACTGCTGAAGCTGGCTGATAACCTTGGGAATATCGCCTGCGGACGCCTCGTCACGCTTTTTGGGGCGTGCTCCAAATAACTTGCTAAATATGCTCATGGTGAACGTCTGTGGCCTAACGATAGAACTCACGCACGCCGGACCAACGACGTGAACCGCGAATGCGGAACTGAAGCGGCCAACCGACGTTGCGTGCAGTGATCTGGTTCGGCATCAATCCCTTCAGTCTGGTAGTTGGTGCAGTCTCTCGATAAATCGCGTCTCGTCGAAAATGTGGCGGCCTTTCATCACTGCAAACTCCTCTGCATTGATCACCGCGACCACCATGGCCTTCGATTCCTCCGCGGAGTGGCCCTCTCGCTGAAGTCGCTCAACCGTGTCACGGGCAAGAAAAGTCGCTTGACGATACTGGCTCATGTCATCCATAAAATCGAAAATGCTGGCGATGCCGAACAGTGATTATACGACTCGCTGTGCATGGCTGCCCTTTGTAACTCCTTCCATTACCATACCTTTATGAAAGCAGATTTGCGAATGCTATCAAGGATTATCGTCGGACCAGGCTAAGGCTGCTTGGCGAAGGCCGCTTCGTTCCCTTCTGTTAAAATTCCCGATTTCGGTTTTGTCTTATCTGTGTCCATCCGCGTTTATCTGCGGTTAAAAAATTCGCGTCCTTTCGCGCAAAGTCCGTCCTCTGCTAACTCCGTTTCCTCCCATTCAAGTTTCCGTGCTTTGCGCCTTTGCCCTTTGGCGTCTTTGCGTTAAAGGTTTGTGTTTCATCCGTGGTTAAAATCCACTCCGCAAAAATTTGGCCATTGGCAATTGCCCGCCGCCAATTAGAATCCTCGCGTGCCAATCAAAGTCGTTGCGGTCGCCAATCAAAAGGGCGGCGTTGGAAAAACCACCACGGCGGTGAATCTCGCCGCGTGCGTGGCCGCCGTGGGCAAGCGCGTTCTGTTGTTCGACCTCGACCCGCAGGCGAATGCCACCAGCGGCGTCGGCTTGGAAAAAATCGATGGCGGCAGCGCCTATCGCGTTCTGTTGGGCGAAGGAGCACTTCTCGAAAAAGTGCGTCCCACAGCCTTCGAGCGGTTAAGTGTTGTGCCCAGCGAAGTGGATTTGTGCGGCGCGGACATCGAGCTCGCGCGCGTGGAGAACCATTTGCAGCGCGTGACACAGGCATTGCAACCCGTTCTCGCCAGCAACCAATTCGATTTAATCATGCTGGACTGCCCGCCATCGCTAGGCGTATTGACGCTGAATGCCTTCGCGGCAGCCGACGCTTTATTGATACCGCTGCAATGCGAGTATTACGCGTTGGAAGGCATCTCGATGATCAACCGCGTCCTCGGCCAGGTGCGCGACAACGGCATCAATCCGCGACTCGAATTGCTCGGCGTGGTGATGACGATGTTCGATGGCCGGACCAAGCTGGCGAACCAGGTCGTGGACGAAGTGCGCCAGCATTTTGGCGAGCGGGTATTCGAGACGATGATCCCGCGCAGCACTCGATTGGCGGAAGCGCCCAGCTTCGGCAAGCCCATCATTCACTACGACAAATACAGCAGCGGCTCCGCGGCTTACGAAGTGCTGGCGCAGGAATTTTTGAGCCGGGTGGGGATTTAGGCTGAATTGCCACGTCCGAAAGCGGCAGAGGCCTGCCGCAGTCCAAAACCTGGCGGAAGTTCTTACGCACTTTGACACGCGAGAGCGTCTTGGAGTGCGCCGGCCCTCCGGCGCTTTTTCATCCGCAGTTGAATTTTGGGGAGCGCGCCCGCCTCGGGCGCCGTTCGGTACGCCTCGCGCCGAACACGTGCGGCGTGGGAAGTTCACTTAACGTCCGGATGATTTTATGCCTCAAAGTGAGCCGCGAGGGCGCGTCTCACTGCGCCCGAGGCGGGGCGCGCTCCCCATTTCCAACTGCCTCCTTCCGCCTTGGAAGCACCCCCTCACAATTAGCTTTACTTTTGAAGCGGAAGAAGCTGCTATTACCGCACGGACCGGTGAAACCAGCTAATTACCTATGAAAAAATTCTGCACACTCGCAGTCATTTTGGCTCTCACGGGAACAGGCTTCCTTTTCGTGGAGGGTTGCAAACCGAAAGCTCCTTCAGTCGCGGGCGGCAAAATCAGTTCCGCGGAAAAAACGAGCTTCAAGGAAGTCACCTCAAAACTCGACGAGGGCGGCAGCTTCTATCTTTATCTCAGCACCGAGCAATGGCTCAACAATCTTTCAGGCAAAATCGGGAATCTGCATCAATTGGTTTCTTCACTTCCCGATGTTCAGGACAAGCGCGAGGACATCGACAAGGCCTTCAACGTCGGCACCCAGCTCGTTAAAGACAGCGGCTTGGAGGAAATCAGCGGCATCGGCATGAGCTCGATCGCGCGCGAGCCGGGGTTTTATCACAATAAATTGATCGTCCATCATTATTCCGGCCAGGGAAATGGTTTTATGTGGACGATTTTCGGTAAGGAGCCGCATGAGTTGGACGGGCTGGATTTGTTGCCCGCCAACACCGCCATGGCCGCGTTTTACGATCTGGATGCCGCGCAAGTCTGGGCGGTCATCGAAAAGGAATGCGACCAATCCGGCTTTCCTGAGGCGAAAAATTCCTTGGATAAATTCCGCCGGGAATTCGCGCAGAACGCCCAGATGAAGTGGGAAGATGCCATCGGCTCGCTCGGCGGGGAGTTCGGGATTGTGGTGACACTGGACCCTTCCCGGATGATTACGATTCCGCTGCCGACGCAGCAGCCGCTGGACATCCCGGAACCCGGTTTCATGCTGGTGATCAAAGTGAAAAATGACGCGATTTTTAATCGTATTGATACCGCGCTCACGAAAAGCGGGCAGCAAGTGATTCGCGTGGATAAAGACGGCGTGAAGATGCGAACGGTGTCCGTGCCGGTTCCGATTGTGACCCTGCGGCCCAGCGTCGCGAGCAGCGGCGGTTATTTATTCATTGCCACGACGGACGGGCTCATTCAAGAAGCGCTCGCGGTGAAAGGCGGAAAACCCGGGCTGAAATCCACGGATGAATTCAAAAGGCTCGCCGACGGATTGCCGCAGCAAGGAAATCAATTTTGTTTCCTGAGCCGGCGCTTTGGACAGACCGTCCGAAAAGTTCAGCAGGAGGCGCTCGAGATGCATCAGCAAGCCAATCCGCAAGTCAACGAGTTGCTGAAATCGTTTTTGGATCCGAACCGGGCGGCGTTCACGTTTGCCGTGGGCGCCAACACGGATGAAGGCTGGATGACCGTCGCGAACGGCAACCAGGGCAGTGGTAATGTTTTGGCGGCGTCCGCGGTCATCCCCGGACTGCTCGCGGGCATCGCGGTTCCCAATTTCATCAAAGCTCGCGAGACATCGCAAAAAAACACGTGCATTAATAATCTGCGACTGATCGACGGAGCGAAACAGCAATGGGCTTTGGAGAAAAACAAAAAGGAAACCGACACTCCGACGTGGGACGATATTCAGCCGTATTTGGGACGGGGTAAGACGTCACTTCATTGTCCGAACGGCGGCCAGTATACCATTGGCGCAATGAGCCAACAACCCACGTGCAGCGTAGCCGGCCACGCTTTGCCGTAGAGAGGAGCGCCGGCGTCCCGCCGGCCAGGTGCGTTGCAAACTGCGGGAGAATTTTGCCAGCGAGACGCTGGCGCTCCCGCTACGGTTCACTTCCGCGCCGCGTCAATCTCCGCGAAAATATTTTCGAGACTGTTCAACGGCGCTTCCTTTTTTGGACTCAAAACCTGGCGCAAATACGCGACCGCGTCAGGAATTGTTCGCACCGATTTGGGAAGGAGCGCGCCGCTGGCGTTGGCGTGGCCGCCGCCCTGGAATTTCTCCGCAACTTTCAGCGCCTCACCGTTGCGGCTGCGAAAACTGGCAATCACCAGGTTGTTCGAGCGGCGAAACAACGTCACGAGCACCGGAAAACGCGTGGCCTGCTGCTCGAGCAATTGATGCACGATGAGATTGTTGTTGCCGATAACGGTCTCCACGAAACCCACGGTCGGGCTGACTTCGCTGACATTTACTTTGCTCCACTCGAACCCGAGCGGGTTTTCGACGCGGCGCTTGACCTCCATGACTTCCAGCAAGGGATGATCGAGCAGTTTCTCGATAGCGCCACCGAGCAACGAGTGGAGGTTCCAAAACTGATAAATTTTTACGAGGTTCGCGTAATCGTTCGCGAGATTAAAATCAGGATCATCTTCAAGAAACAAATCAGCGACGTTGTTCAAATGCACCAGGCGGTCCAGCGCGGGCGAGGCAAGCCCTTGTTCCTTGCAGAGTTCATAACACAGCAAGCCGGCGGATTTGTTCAAATCATGAATCAGCAACGCCGTTTTCGGCGCGCTCTCCGTCGCATGATGGTCGATGACCACCCAATTCGGACGGTCGACGCGCGGTTCAAAAGTGAAGTCCGTGACCCACGCGGATTTCTCGCGCAAATCGCGCTGTTTCCAAAAATTGTAGTGGCATGCTTCGAGGCGTACGTCGGTATTAAAGAGTTTTCGGGCAAGTCTTTGCAGCAACACTCCTGCGACTAAACCATCAAGATCACTTTCATGCGTTATAATTACATCCGGCCTGGGCAAAGAATTTGTCATCGCACTCCACACTAGCTGAAATTGCGCAGACTGGCGAGCGATGAATTCGTCAGCGTGCTGCCGGCATCTTGCCGGCAGAGGGAACTCGTCCCTAATCCTAGAACAAAAAACTTCTTCACCATCCGGGACGTTTATCTCACAATGCGGCCCCTATGAAATTATTCGATTTGTCCGGGGAGGTCGCGGTCGTGATTGGCGCGACGGGCGCGCTCGGCGGCGCGTTGGCCGAGGGATTGGGCGATGCCGGCGCTGGGGTGGCCGTGCTCGGGCGCAACGAGGAACGCGGGCAGGCGCGCGTCAAAACCATTCAGAGCAAAGGCGGCAACGCGGCCTTTTTCAATTGCGATGCCGTGAAAAAAGAGAGCCTCCATGCCGCGCATCAAGCCATCGAAAAATCTCTCGGCCCGGTGACGATTCTCGTCAACGCCGCCGGCGGCAATGACCCGAAGGTTACCGTGACGGCCGATAATCCGTTTGAAAAAATCCCTCTCGAAGCATGGCACGCCAATTTTGATCTGAACCTCGCCGGCGGCGTGTTTTTGCCTTGCCAGGAATTCGGTCCCGCGATGGTTGCGCGCGGCAAAGGGAGTATCATTAATATTGCGAGCGTTTCCGCGCACCTGCCGCTCTCGCGCGTGGTGACTTACTCTGCCGCCAAGGCTGCGGTACTGAACCTCAGCGCCTTCCTCGCGCGCGAATGGGCGGCAAAAGGTGTCCGCGTGAACACCATTACGCCCGGATTTTTTCCCGCCGAGCAGAATCGCAAATTGCTTTTCAAGGACGATGGCTCCCCGAGCGACCGAACGAAATCCATTTGGGCGCACACGCCCATGAATCGCTTTGGCGAGGCACAGGAATTGATTGGCGCCGCCATTTTCCTGGCCAGTCCCAAGGCGAGCGGTTTCGTCACCGGCTCCGACATCCGCGTGGATGGCGGCTTCCTCTGCCAGACAATTTGATTTTTAACCACGGATGGACAAGGATGAAACGGGGCTGGTAGGGCGTCACTCCGTGCGCGCCGTCGTGGCAAACCAAAGAGCGTTGGTTGGCAAGATGTGGCGCGCGCGGAGCGACGCGCCCTACCTCCGCCGGAGTTCAAAATTGCCCTCTGGGCAAATCACATGCCCAATCACAGATTCACACGGATGAGTCCAACCATAACCGCCGACTCTTAAAATCCGTGTTTATCCGTGTTCATCCGTGGTTTATACTCCTTCCATGAACGTCGTTTCACCTCAGCAGGTTTCCGAAATCATCGCCCGCGCGTGTCTCGCCGATCGTTATCGCGGCAAAAAGATTTTGCTCATCGTGCCGGACAACACGCGCACCGCGCCGGTCGGGTTGATGTTCAAGACGCTGCACCGGCAAATCGCGTCCGTCACAAAATCCTTTGATGTCCTCATCGCGCTCGGCACGCATCCGCCCATGACCGAGGAGGCGATCTGCGGGCGATTGGAAATTTCGCTCGGTGAACGCCGGGACGCATATCGCAACGTCCAGTTTTTCAATCATGAATGGGACAATCCCGCCGCGTTGAAAGAGATCGGCGCAATTCCCGCGAAGGACATCAGCGAATTGACGGGCGGTTTGTTCTCGATGGATGTGCCGGTCGAAATCAACAAGCTCGTTTTCAACTACGATCAAATCATCATCTGCGGCCCGGTGTTCCCGCACGAAGTTGTCGGATTTTCCGGCGGGAACAAATATCTGTTCCCCGGCGTCGGCGGCCCGAAAATTTTGAATTTCTTCCATTGGCTCGGCGCGGTGTGCACCAACCCGATGATCATCGGCAACAAATGGACGCCCGTTCGCAAAGTCGTGGACCGCGCCGGCGCGATGGTGACCGTCGAAAAGCTGTGCCTCGCGATGGTTGTGGCGCCGGACAAATCGCTCCGCGGACTATTCACCGGCACGCCTGAAGCCGCTTGGGACCAGGCCAGCGAACTTTCGCGCGAGATTCACATCACGCGCCGGCCTAAACCGTTCAAGACCGTCCTTTCCTGCGCCCCGCCGATGTATGACGAAATCTGGGTTGCGGGAAAATGCATGTACAAGTTGGAACCGGTCGTAGCCGACGGCGGGGAACTGATTATTTACGCCCCGCACGTGCATGAAATTTCAATCACGCACGGCAAGCTCATCGGCGAGATTGGGTATCATTGCCGGGATTATTTTTTGAAGCAGTGGGACAAGTTCGAGCATTATCCGTGGGGCGTGATTGCGCATTCAACCCATGTTCGCGGCATCGGTACGTACGAAAACGGCGTGGAGAATTGCCGCGTGCAGGTAACACTGGCCACGGCCATCCCGGAATCGGTCTGCCGCAAAATCAATCTCGGTTATCGCGACCCAAAGAGCATTCGCCAGGAAGAATTCGCCAACCGCGAGGACGAAGGAATCCTGCTGGTACCCAAAGCCGGCGAGATGCTCTTCCAACTGGAACACCCGCCGACGTGGGCGGGTGGGAATGGGAAATAGTTTTGTTTGAAAGCGGGAGTCCGATAATTTGGGTCCAGCCTGGCTGGATACATGAAGAAATGCACCTACTGCGGTAAGGAATATTCCGACGACACCGCGCAGTGTCTTATCGACGGCCAACCGCTTGAGGGTGAAGAATTGCGCGTGGGGGCCGAAAAGGAGACACTCACTTTTGCTGGGCCAATTACAATGCCAGAAGCTACGGCTCCATCACGTTCAAGGTTGACGGATCGAACGCTTCGAATTGTTGAGGTCACTCTTGTTTGCGCGATTGCTTTCAATGCCGGCATTCTTAGTTCGTTTTATTTTTTGTGGGATCCG
>DASXHY010000424.1:0-3112 GCA_036488095.1 Verrucomicrobiia bacterium
CTCTTCCGCCTTCACCAACTGGCCGGTCTTGAATTTCTGCAAATCGTAGGCGAGGTCGGCCTCGGCTTTTTTCTGGTTCACCGCCGCCTGATATTGGGCGACGTTCGATTGATAATCCCGTTGCGCTTCCGCGATTTTCGAATCCGCCGCAAATTTCGCCTCCTGCCCGGCCTGCGTCGCTTGCGCGGAACGAATCATCGCGTCGCGGTCGGCTTCGGCCTGCGCGATTTGCGCGTCGCGTTTGACCTGGGCAATCCGCGGTTTGCCGAGTGCGTCGAGGTAGCCTTGGGAATCGCGGATGTCGCGAATCGTGAAGCTCACAATGCCCAGGCCCATGTTCGCCATGTCGCCGGCGGCGACTTCCTGCACCTTCGAGGCGAAGGCGTCGCGGTTCTGGTAAATTTCCTCGACCGTCATCGTGCCGAGGATCGCGCGCAAATGGCCTTCGAGCGTTTGCATGGCCACGCTTTTGATTTCATCCGTGTTTTTGCTCAGGAATTGTTCGGAAGCCGTGGCGATGGAAATATCGTCGCCCTTGATTTTGATTTGCGCCACGCCATCCACGCGCACGGGCACGCCTTTGCTGGTGTAAACTTCGGGCGTCTGCACGTCGATGGTGAGAATTTCGAGCGAGAGGATGTCCACCTTTTCGTAGACCGGCCACACGAAGCGCCCGCCGCCTTTGACGATGCGGAAACCCACTTCGCGAGTGGTGCCGTCGGGATCAAGCACCTTGCGTTTGCGCCCGGAAATGACCAGCACCTGGTTGGGGCCCACTTTCGTATAACGGCTCGCCCAAATCCCGGCGAAAATGAAAAGCACAAATAGACCCGCCGCAACAGCGGTAACGGCTTTTATGGCGACGCTCATTTCAGCGAACATGGGAACGAATTGCATTTGGTTTCTCCTGATTTCTGGTTTGGTTAGTCAACGACCTCGACAAAAAACTGCGTGCCGGAAATTTTGGTGATGCGAACGCTTTTGCCGGCACTCGCGGGCTTGCCATCAGCGACCCGGGCTGGCGCCGTGTAACGCGTGCCGCCCTGCACATAAGCGATTTCACCCACGCCATTTTCCGGGATGGGGCTGACGATGAAGGCCGATTGCCCCACGAGCGAGCCCACCTTGGATTCGCTGGAGCTTTCGGTGTGTCGAAACATCGCGTTGAACAGCCAGAACACCACCAACGCCATGACGCAGCCCACGACTGCCGATAACGGGGCGTTGATCCAATAGCTGCTGGTGGCCGGAATGCTCCGCAAAACCAACCCGCACGCGCCAAACACAGTTACGAATGAAGCCAGCACGGTGGGGCTGAAAAATGAAATTCCCGGAACGCCGCTGTGATCATAACCCGCCTCCGCGTGACCGCCGGTGCCTACATCCATGTGCCCGTCATGGCCGCCAAATAAATGGCCCGCGATGGCGCTGAAAATGGTGAATATTAAACCCAAAGCCAGACAGATCATGTAGATAAGCATAGACGCCTCGCTCAACTCTCTGCCGCTAGTAAAGGGTTAACCAAACAGCGGATGCAAGCACGAAACGAATTCGCGCGCCCAACGCTGTTCAGGAATTCCGCTTCTGTTTGTCTCCGGTTCATTCGCTCGCCTATAGCAAACAACAGGAGCGCAAGTCCCGCATCTACAATTTGGCGGGTCGTTTGTAAGACATCAGACTGGCAGAGTTGCGCGAATCTGATGGTAAAGCCACGGCCAAAACCAAATCACACCTTGCGTCGCGCCCCAGGCCTGCCATGAACAAAATGCGATCAACGCCACCGATTGGATCACTCCCGTCCAGCGCTTTTGGCGCAGCAGATTGATGAAAAGGACAAGCGCGATTGGCCAGAAGATGAGTCCCACATGGCAAAGAAATGTTCCATCCACTAATCGGATTTTGCCCAACGGACTGGACAGCGGCGTCCACGATCGGGGAATAAATTCCCAGAGCGGCCCGGTCAAGAGCGCTATAAAAACCAAAAGTGCGATGCCGTTGGAAATTTGGATCGCGAATGAATTGGACATTCGATGGTCGTTCCCGCGATTGGAATCGTACCAGATTTTTTCGACGGATGAGCGCTGGGTCGCCATCTTGCGCGGGGAAATTGCCGCACGAACGGCGATGCCCAGCACTTGCAGGCCCGTGGTGGTGCGAAAGCGGCGGCCCGAGGTGAGCACGCTTTTCGAGAGCACGACAAAACGGCCCTCGCGTTTCAAGGCGAGAGCGAATGCGCCTTCTTCACTGCAATAAAGACGCTCGTTGAATCCGCCCGTGGCGCTAAATGCCTCGCGGGTGCAGAACATAAACGCGCCACCGGTGAATCCCACCAGCTTTGACCCGGCGAGAAACAAAAGCACGACAAGCCGGGCGTAAAGCGGCACGTCTTCGTCCTTGCCCAGCCGGGTGGGAGTCCCGCCGCCGACGGCCCCTTTGTCCATCGCCCGCAACGCGGCGGCGACTGCGCGCGGATTGACGATTGTGTCGGCGTCCACGAAGAACAGGTATTCGCCCCGCGCCGCGCGGCCACCCGAGTTGCGAGTCGCGGCAATTTGACGGTGGTTCACGGTCACTACCCGGGCGTTGTTCAGCAGTGCGATGGCGGCGGTCGCATCGGTGGAGGCATCACTCACGACAATAATTTCATACGGCCGTCCCGTGAGATGTGCGGCCTCGTGAATCGCCTGCAATGTGCTGCCAAGGCACGCCTCCTCGTTATGCGCGGGAACAATGAACGAAATCATGCCCAGTCAACCTTCATGTTGAACTGACAGGGCAGAGAGCGTGGCGTCACGCCGCGGCTAATCCTTTTTTTCGATTTTAACTTCGACTGTCAACGCCCGGTCGATTGTGCCTTTGTAAGTCCCACGAACCGGGGGCACGTCCGCGTAATCGCGGCCGACGGCGAGTTTCACGTAGGTATCGTCCGGCTGGCGATTGTGGGTGGGATCCAACGGTTGCCAACGGTGACCGGGCACGAAAATTTCCACCCAGGCGTGCGTGGCGCTGGCGGTTTCCGTGGCCAGATAGCCGCTTACGTAGAGCGCGGGAATTTGCAGCGTGCGACACAGGCCGAGCAGCACATGCGCATAGTCCTGGCACACGCCGCGCC
>DASXHY010000439.1:0-2975 GCA_036488095.1 Verrucomicrobiia bacterium
ACCAGAGAAGTTCCAAGCCCCAATTCTTCAAATCCAGCATTTTCAACGTGAATTACGCATGAAATTCAGATGATAATTTTGTCATTTGAAAAGTGGCGGAAAAAGTTGATTGTCCTGAACGCCCCTATTCGTTCGTTGTATCAAGGTAACAGCACATTTAATTAAAAAAATATGAGCACAAAAAACAATCAAGTCATCCAACCGTATCTGTTTTTCAACGGCAATTGCGAGCAAGCCGTCGAGTTTTACAAGAAAGCCCTGGGCGCTGAAGTCCAGATGATGATGCGCTACAAAGAAAGCCCCGAACCGCCGCCGCCCGGCATGGTGCCGCCCGGCTCGGAGAATAAGATCATGCACGTCAGCTTCCGCGTCGGCGAAACGATCGTGATGGCGGCGGACGATTGCATGGCTAAAACAGCCGGATTCGACGGCTTCTCGCTGGCCCTTTCGGTGGCCACGGAAGCGGATGCCGATCGCGCCTTCAACGCGCTCGCTGCCGGCGGCGAGGTGAAAATGCCGCTGATGAAAACATTCTGGTCTCCGCGCTTTGGCATGTTGAAGGACCGTTTCGGCATCGGCTGGATGGTCAGTGTGCCCGGACAAATGAAATAGAGGGTGGATCCCGGAGCGCGGAGCATCGCTCCGCGCGAATCCTCCGTAAATCTCGCAGAGTACCGCCACGGCGGGACTCTGCGCTTCGCCGGTCAGCACTTTTCTTCATTTTTTTCTTTATTGAAACGCGTGTAAGGCTGACAACTTCTCGCTGTCATGAACGAGAGCCAGCAGCCATTCACCGATCACGTCACGCGGAAGAACAAATCTTCAGCGAGCGCATGGATGGGATGGATTGTTGCCGTAGTCGCAATTATGCTGGCGGCGGTTTTCCTGGGGCTATGGAACAATGCCAACGCGCATCATCAACAAACGTTGGCAGCATTGCAGGGTGATTTGGATAGCTCCAAGTCGGACCTGACCAAAGCCCTTGCTCAAAACCAGACCAACCAGGATTTAATCACGTCGCTCACCAATCAAATCGCCGATTTGCAGAAGCAAAAGGAACTCGCCACGAAAACGTCCAAATCGCTGGAAGACGAGATGCGCGCCGATTTGGAATCCAAGGATGTCACGATTTCCAAGCTGCAAGGCAAACTGACCGTCAATATTGTCGACCGCGTGATGTTCGATTCCGGCGAAGCAGTCCTGAAGCCGGACGGCGAAGTCGTCATGCGCAAAATCGCCGCCATCCTGCAGGAACACCCGCAACTCGCCATCCACGTCATTGGCCACACAGATAACGTGCCCATCCGTCCGAACGCGCAGAGCCGTTTCGCCAGCAACTGGGAGCTTTCGGCCGCGCGGGCGTTGGCGGCGGTGCATTTTCTCACCGAACGCGCGGGCGTCGATCCGCGGCGAGTCGGCGCGGTCGGCTACGGCGAATTTAGGCCCGTGGCTGACAACTCGACGCCGGAAGGCCGCGCCAAAAATCGGCGGATTGCGATTACGATTTTGCCAGAGGAATTGATTCCGACGGATGCCGCGCCGGCATCGAAGATGAATACAGAAACCAATTCGCCACCCGTAATGCCGGTGGCGAATTAATTGATTTTAGAGACCGGCAGGGAAAGGCAAGGGAATGAACGGCAAAGGAATAAGACGGAAGCGAGGAAATCCTCTGTTTGTTTTTATTCCCTTGCCGTTCATTCCTCTGCCTTCTCGTTTGTTCGGAAAGCCAAAACGCGGTCTCGCGTGAAGCTAGACCGCGCTCTTGAAATAAGTCCGGCGGTCATAGACCGCCCGCTACATTTGTTAATCAAACGCATGTCCGGCGCAGCAGAGCACGTTCTTGATTTTGTGACGGACCAGTTCCTTCACCTTCGTGCGCGCGGGCGCGAGATATTTGCGCGGATCGAATTCCTTCGGGCTCTCGGCAAACACTTTGCGGATCGCGGCCGTCATTGCCAGGCGCAGGTCCGTATCGATGTTCACCTTGGTGCAGCCGGTGCGGCGCGCGACTTCAATGTCCGCCTCCGGCACGCCGGCAGTGTCGGTGCCGAGTTTGCCGCCGTATTTATTGATTTCCTCCGCCAAATCCTTGGGAACACTGGAAGCCCCGTGTAACACGAGCGGATAATCACCCAGGCCGGCGTCCATCAAAGCCTTCTTGATCGCCGTCAGGCGTTCGAGGTCCAGGTGCTGCTCGCCTTTGAATTTATACGCGCCGTGCGAATTACCGATGGCCACCGCCAATGAATCCACGCCCGACGCCTTCACGAATTGCACCGCTTCCTCGGGATGCGTGTAACAACCGCCCTTGGAATAGCCGCCGCCCTCCTCGCCGTCATCGTGCTGCGCGCCGACCAGCATCCCCAGTTCGCCTTCCACCACACAATCGTGTTTATGGGCGTAGTCCACGACTTTTTTGCAAATCTCGACGTTCTTTTCAAACGGCTCATGGCTCGCGTCAATCATGACGCTGGTAAAGCCTTCATCGATGCATTCCTTGCACAGTTCGAAGGAATCGCCGTGATCGAGATGGACCGCGATCGGGATGTTCGAAAGGCTGACAGCGGCTTCGATGAGTTTCTTGAGATAAACCGGGTTGGCGTATTGGCGCGCGCCTTTGGAGATCTGGAGCATCACGGGAGCTTTTTCCTCTTCACAAGCTTCAATGATGGCCTGCAACAGCTCCATGTTGTTCACGTTGAAAGCGCCCAGGGCGTATTTGCCCTTCAGGGCTTTCGCGAAAAGGTCGCGGGTATGAGTCAATGGCATAAGTTTCTAGTTCGAGTTCAATGGCCGGCCGCCGGGGCGGTTCAGCGCGAAAGGCGGATAATAGGAACCGAAACGCCGAATGGAAATAAAAATTGCAGGGTGAGATGTCTCTCACCCTGCAATTGGCTGGACGAAAACCGGGATTATTTGCTCACGATTTCGCTGAGCTTGAAGATCGGCAGAAACATACAAATAACCATGGT
>DASXHY010000451.1:0-2118 GCA_036488095.1 Verrucomicrobiia bacterium
AGCCAGCGTCCACGGTTTTCCGAAGCGGCCAACAATCGCGCTCGGATCGAATCCGCCGCCCGCCGCCTGAAAGAATCCAAGAGGCGCCTCCAGAATATCGACCGCGGCGGTCCAACCGAGAGCCGCAAGATCAGCCGCGACTGTTCCGTTTTCCGCGGCGTGCCCGGCTTGAAACGGCTTGGTCATGGAACCGAAATTGTCGCGGAACCCGCCGCCTTCTGTGGCTCCAATGCCCAGTGCGTAAATCGTTTGCTTCACGTCGAGCCCGCGCAGCCGCGAACATGCGGCGGTGCTGCCGAAACTGCCGCAGGTTCCCGTGGAATGAAACCCTTCGTCATAATGGCGCGGCGAAATTGCTTCGTTAATCTTGGTCTCCACTTCCACACCCATGTGGTACGCCACCATGAAATCCTTGCCCGAGCGGTGACCTAGTTCGCAAAGCGCGAACGCTGGAGGAAGCACGCCGACCGTCGGATGCGTGAGAAGACCGTAGATGCGATCTTTCGCGGCGGAAAGTTGCGTGTCATCGTAATCGTCCGCGTGGATCGAAACTCCGTTAACGAATGATGCGAGGCGCGGATGAGCTTTCATTCCCGTGCCAATCACGCTGGCGCGCATTTCGGTCGGCCCGAAAGTTGCCGCATATTTGCGCGCGATCGGACCCATCACAGACTGTGAGCCGGCAAGCGCGAGACCGAATCCGTCGAGAATCGATTTTTTGCCGAGGTCGATTACGTCCTGCGGAATATCCTCATACTTCGTGTTGATGATAAATTCGGCGACGGATTTTGTAAGGCCTGGAGCTTTTGGAAATTCTGCAGCGGGTGCGGGGGCAGCTGCAGTGTCGATGCGGCCGCCCGTCAGGGCAAGAGCCGACGCGGCCAAAGATGTTTTGAAGAGATCACGGCGATTCATAAATCGGGTCCTCGTTTCGATTCAGGATTCAAATCAATTCTTTGCGGCGCGCAAACTCGCCGCCACGGAATTTCCATAAATTGAGGCGACATTTTCCGTCCCAATTTTCTTTCTCACATCGGCGGGCAACTGATTGAAGAGCAAGATAACTTCCTGCCAGCGTCGATCTTCACCCTTCGGTTCCGGATAGTGCTGGTCGCTGCCGATCACGAAGCGGTCCGGGAAGTCAGTAAATAGTTTCAGCCACTCCGGCTTGATTTTTCCGTCGACCGCAAGCGGGTAGTTGAGGCCCGGCGCGACGGGATCGGTTTTTATTTCCATGTATAAATTTGGATGCGCCGAGAGCAGACGGCGGTCGAGATCCACGGTCCGGAGTCCGGTGAAGTCCGAACCCAGATGCGCCCAGATTATTTTTGCGTTTGGATTGTGCGACAAAAATTTTTCAAACGCCGCAATGTTGGCGTGCAGGTGAGCCGCGTTTGGCGGCGATTTCAAGCCGGCGGGCAGCGCCATATCCTGTGGCACGGCTTCCATGTGCAGATCGATGGGAACGTGGTGCGCCGCTGCAATATCGGACAGCATCAGGTAGAGCGGATGATCGATGGGAGCGTATTGATACGGGGTGTAGCCGCTGAAATGTTCCGCGGTCATCTCGCCGAAGCCCACGACGCCTTCGCGCAAAAGTTCGTCCGCGCGATCTTTGAATTGTTTTTGCACTGCCGGGCCCGCGTCGCCCGTGGCCACCGATTGCATGATGATGGAATTCAGCGAGCCACCGCCGCCCGTAATCGCGAGTTTTCCGGGATGCTTTTTTACTTCTGCGAGGATCACTTCGGAGTCATAGCGGCCCGGATGATCGAATGTGTCGGGCGAAATCTGAAAAAGAATCATCGCCGCATTTTCGCGTCCCATTTCAGCTAGCGCGGATCGAACCGAACCTGATGGGTCCTTCTCATCAAAATGTGCGTGCTCTTCCACAAACGGGGTCAAGGCGGGAACCGGTTCCAAGGCCTGGGCCGTTTTGGCGGCATTTCCTGTGGATTGTTGCGCGAACGAGATGTGCGCGGCGAGCGCCAATGCCGCAATCCCGACCATCGAAACGGGCACACCTACCACAAATTTCCCCGGCAATCGCATCATTGCGAACCTTCCATTTCCCTGCACGTTTTTATAATTGGTATCGTCTCAGCGTGCTTTTTGTTC
>DASXHY010000531.1:0-12258 GCA_036488095.1 Verrucomicrobiia bacterium
CAATGGGACATCCAATTTTGAAGCAACGGTTATGAACATCGCACAAAAAATTACAATCACCGGGCTTGGTATTCTGGCGAGCCTCGCAATGTTTTCGGGCTGTTCCCGGCAGCCAACCTCCAACGGGCCCGATACCGGCGCACCTGTCGTCGAAGGAGACAAAATCACGTTTTCAACGAATGCGCCTCAGTTGAGCGAACTCATCACCGAACCCGCCGAAGAGCAAAAAGCCTCCGCCACCGATTTAAGCGGCCGGCTGGCGTGGGATGATGATGTTACGGCGCGGGTGTTCCCGGCGGTCTCAGGCCGGATTGTGAAAATTCTCGCCAATCCCGGCCAAATCGTCGCGGCCGGTGACGTGCTGGCAAAAATTAAATCGCCGGATTTTGGCCAGGCCCAGGCCGACGCTCGGAAAGCAGTTGCGGATTTCAAACAAGCCGATCGCGTGCTCAATCGCACCCGCGAGTTGCTGGCGCACGGGGCGGCGGCGGACAAGGACGTGGAAGCGGCGGAGAATGACTACGACCATGCCGTCTCGGAAAAAGAGCGTGCGTTGGCCACCTTGTCTCTTTATGGCGGCAAGCCCGACGAATCGGGAGTAAACGGTATTTTTTCGCTCAAAGCGCCCGTTGCGGGCGTGGTGGTGGACAAGGCTGTCAGTCCCGGACAGGAAGTGCGTTCGGACCAGGTTGGCGACAAACCGTTATTCGTGGTTTCGGATCCCGCCCGACTCTGGCTTTTTCTCGACGTGACGGAAGCGGACGCCGCCTCGCTTAACACGAACCAGGAGGTGCTGGTCCACTCCCGGGCGTTGCCCGATAAAACTTTTCACGGCCACGTTGAAGTGATTGGCGAAGGCCTCGATCCGACGACGCGAACAATCAAAGCGCGTTGTCTCGTGGACAATTCGGAAAAGTTGCTGCGTGCCGAAATGTATGTGAGCGTCGATGTGACCGCCACCGTTTCCGGCGTGGATATTCCTACCAAAGCGGTTTTCTTGAAAAACAACGCGCCTTGTGTCTTCGTTGAAACCACGCCAGGCCAATTTCAAAGGCGGTCGGTGAAGTTGGGCGCGGAAAGTAATGGCCGCTCGGTCATTGTCGATGGTGTCGCCAGCGGCCAGCGGGTGGTGACGGACGGATGCCTGCTGTTGGAAGCGATTCTTGAGGGAGAAAATTCATGACGGGTACCGTGGCCAAATACGCCTTGCGCCATCGTGCAATCGTCCTGGCGTTGACGGTATTGTTCACGATTGCGGGCATCAACGCCTTCCGGAATCTGCCGGTGGAAGCGTATCCCGATGTCACCAATATTTCCGTGCAGATCATCACGTTATTTCCCGGCCATGCGGCTGAGGAAGTCGAGCGGTTGGTGACCATCCCAATTGAAAACCAAATGAATGGAATTCCGAAGCGGACTTCCATTCGGTCGATTTCTCTTTTTGGCCTGTCTCAAGTCACTGTGACATTTGAGGATGACGCTGATGTGGAATTCGCCCGCAACCAGGCCGCTCAATATTTGGCGGCGGTGACCTTGCCCCCGGGCGCGCAAGCGGGCCTTTCTCCCAACGCCACGCCGATAGGAGAAATCTACCGTTACACACTCAAAGCGCCCAAAGGGTTCCCGGATGTGGAGCTCAAAGCCCTGGAGGACTGGGTTGTGGAACGACAATTCCGCACGGTGCCAGGGATCGTGGACGTAGTCGGTTTCGGCGGCCCGACCAAACAATACCAGGTGCTCATTGACCCGGCAAAACTCCGCTCTTACGGCGTCACTCTTAAACAGGTTTTCGACGCGCTTTCCAACGGAAATCAAAACGCGGGCGGCTCGTATATCGAGCATGGACCGGAGCTCTATATTGTTCGCGGCCTCGGTTTTATTCAAAACCTCGACGATATCCGGAGCATCGCGGTCGACACTCGCAACGGAACTCCGATTAAAATCGGTGACCTCGGTGACGTGCAAATCGGCAATCAACTCCGGCTCGGCCGCGTCGGAAAAATTGTGCTCGGACAACCCGACCAGGATGATGTCGTGATGGGCGTGGTTATCATGCGGCGCGGCGAAAACGCACTCGAAGTTTTGAAGCGTGTCCGCGCAAAAGTGGAGGACATCAACCAAAATTATCTGCCCGCCGGAATTAAAATTGTGCCGCACTATGACCGCACCGATTTGACCGAACGCACGCTGCACACCGCGCGAAAGAACATGGTGGAAGGCATCAGCCTGGTGCTGCTGGTGTTGATTTTATTTCTGGGTCTCGGCAATTATCGTTCGGCTCTCATTGTGGCAGCGGTTGTGCCGCTGGCTTTGTTGGGAGCGTTTCTGCTGCTCGACTTGCGCGGCATTCCCGCCAACCTGATTTCTTTGGGCGCGATTGACTTCGGCATCATCGTGGATACCGCCGTTATCATCATCGAAGACGTGCTCCACAAATTGGAACAGGACGGCGGCCGGATTCGCCGCCTGCACGACACCATTATCGCAGCGGTCCAACAGATGGGCCGGCCGATCCTTTTCTCAAAAGCGATTTTGCTGACTGCGTTCATCCCGCTCTACACACTCCAGCGTGTCGAAGGAAAAATATTCCGTCCGATGGCGCTGACGCTCACGTTCGCGCTGGTGACCGGCACGATACTCGCGCTGACGCTGGTCCCGGTGCTGGCAAGCTTCGCGTTTAAAAGGAAATTCGCCGCACATGAATCGTGGATTGTTCGCCGGCTCATCCGCATTTACCGCCCAATGCTGGAACGGGCCATCAAAGCCCGCGCGATCCTCTTGGGAGGCGCCGTGGTGATTTTGGTGATCGCTGGAATTGTCCTGGCCAATATCGGCACGGAATTCCTTCCGAAGTTGGACGAAGGCTCGCTCTGGGTGCGCGGTTTCATGCCGCAGACGATTTCGCCGACCGATTCGGACCGGCTTTCAGTGCAGGTGCGGGAAATTTTGGCGTCATTTCCCGAGGTCAAAACCGTGGTGACGCAATTGGGCCGGCCCGACGACGGCACCGATATCAACGGTTGGGACATCATCGAATGCGCGGTGGAATTGAAAGACCGTTCGGAGTGGAAGACCGCGTCCACGCGCGACGGTTTGGTTGACGCCATGAACCGGAAGCTGTCGCGGATTCCCGGCATGCCCTTTCAGTTCAGCCAATATATCGAGGACAACGTCAATGAAGCCGTTTCCGGCATCAAGGCGGAATTGAGCATTAAGATTTACGGCAACGATCCGAATAAGCTGCAAGAGCTCGCGGACCGGTCCGTGGATATTTTGAAACGCATCCCCGGCGCGGCCGATGTCGGAGCCGACCAGCTCATCGGCCAGCCCCAGGTTCAAATCACAATTGACCGGGCGGCCATTGCGCGTTATGGGCTGACAGTTTCCGACGTGCAACAAATCATCGAGACGGCGCTCGGCGGTTCGGCGGCCACACAAGTGCTCGAAGGCGAGCGGACTTTTGACCTGGTCGTGAAACTTTCTCCCAAAGCCGTTTCCGACCTGGACGCCATCCGCAAAATCCCGGTTTTCGGATCGAACGGAGAACGTCTGACTTTGGGCGATGTCACTTCGGTGGACGTTCGCGCCGGCTTCGCCCGCATTGAGCGGGAGGAAAATGCGCGTCGCACTGCGGTAAAATTTTCCGTGCGCGGTCGTGATCTTGGTTCGCTGATTGCCGAAGCAAAACAAAAAGTTGGCGCGGAAATAAAACTCCCGGTGGGATATCACATGGAATGGACCGGCGCGTTTGAGAACCAGCAACGCGCGGTTCGGCGGCTGGCGATCATCGTGCCGATCACACTTATCGCGATTTTCTTTCTGCTCTTCGTGGCCTTCGACTCCGGCCGGCTCGCATTCCTGATTCTGTTGGTCGTGCCCTTCGCGGCGGTGGGTGGTTTGTTTGCCTTGCCGATCGCCGGGCTGAACCTTTCGGTTTCCGCGCTGGTCGGTTTTATGGCCTTGTTCGGCATCGCGATGCTGAACGGCGTCATTCTGGTCGAGCGCATTCGCGAGTTGCGCGGGCGCGGACAATCGGTCGCGGATGCCATTCGCAACGGGGCGCTTTCGCGCGTGCGGCCGGTGGTGATGACCGCATTGATGGCCGCGCTGGGCCTATTGCCAATGGCGTTGTCCCATGAAGTGGGTGCGGAAACCTCGCGGCCTTTCGCGGTGGTCATCATCGGCGGTTTGGTTACTGCAACGGTCGTGACGTTGCTGATATTGCCGCTTTTGTATCCCTGGTTTGAAAGCAAGAACGAAGTCGCCGCCACAGGACCCGATTCTCCGTGACACGTCCCGATGATTCTGTTTCCGAACTCAGGTTGATTCAATGAGCCGATACCCGACGCCGGGTTCGGTCAACAGGATGTCCGGTTGGTTCGGATGGGTTTTCAATTTTTCGCGCAGGCGGGCGATATAAACTCGAAGATAGTGGTTTTGATTGTCCGCATTTGGCCCCCAAACTTCCCTGAGCAAAAAGCGATGCGTCAAGACCTTTCCCGCGTGGCGCACGAGCACTCGGAGCAGGTTGTATTCGGTTACCGTCAGTGAAATTTCTTTTCCTGCAACCGTAACATGACGATCGGCTAGATCGATGACCAGTTGGCCGCTGCGAAAGACCGGTTCCTCGGTCAATTTGTCGGAATGCCGCAATGCCACACGCACTCGCGCAAGCAATTCCGCCGTCCCAAAGGGTTTAGTTACGTAATCGTCCGCGCCGGCGTCGAGCGCGGCGGTTTTTTCGTTCTCGCGATCGCGCACGCTGAGAATGATGACCGGCACACGGCTCCATTCGCGCAACCGTTTGAGCACAGTGACGCCATCCATATCCGGCAACCCGAGATCGAGCAGAATGACAGCGGCCCGGCATTGCGCCGCCTGCACGATGCCTTCCGCGCCGGTCGCCGCCTCGACGACCTGGTAGCCATTCGCCTCCAGCGTTACGCGCAACAGGCGGCGGATTTGCGGCTCGTCATCGATGACGAGCGTCACGGGTTTTATTTTTTCCGATTCGCTCATGCGGGTGTTTCCAGCATGGGAGGAGATTCCGATTGCGGCAAGTGAATGGTGAAAAGCGCGCCGCCGCTCAATTTATTTTCGGCCGTGATTTTGCCGCCGTGAGCTTCCACAAAGCCTTTCACAATCGCCAAACCAAGGCCGCTGCCGCCGGTGGGTGCGTTGGCAGCCCGCACAAATTTTTCAAACAGCTTGGGAAGCAACTCCGGAGGCAAACCCTGCCCTTGGTCGGCTACGCGCAAAACCAAATCCTTGCCTTCTTTGCAAGCTTGCACGGAGATAGCGGTGCCGGGCGGTGTGTGCATCGTGACGTTCAGTAAAAGATTGGAAAGCGCTTGTTGCATTAAAGTAAAATCGAGGCGCGCGAGGGGAAGTTTTTCCTCAATCTCCACTTTGACTTCGCGGCCGGACAATTCCCGCTGCAGTGAGCGAATCGTGGTCTGGACCAGGTCGTCGATGTCATGCCATTCCAATTTGGCTTGAACATGGCCGGACTCAAGCCGAGTGACATCGAGGAGATTTCCCACCAGCCGATTCAAGCGGGCCGCGGCTTCCTGGATTTCGCCGACCATGGCGCTCTTGAGTTCGCCATTTTTGGATTCCACCAGTGTGTTGGTGGCGCTGGTGATCGCCGCGAGCGGTGTGCGCAATTCATGTGAAATGGAATTGAGCAGCGCGTTACTGAGGCGTTCGGATTCCGCCACAAGTTTACTCTGCTCCGCGGCGGCGCGGAGTGCTATGCGATCCAAAACCAGCGCCGCCTGTCGCGCATAGGCTTCCAGCAAATCGCGCTGCGAAAGAGATAGTGTTCGGAGCGGGGGATTGACGGACAATACCCCGAGCACGGCACGCTCGGAAGCGAGCGGCAGGTGCAGGGCATCCGCGCCGGGCAAATTATCCGTGAATTTTCCCGCCGCCTGCCGGTGTTCAAACACCCAGCTTGCGACATTTAATTCTTTTTCGGTCAAAATGAGCGGACTATCGGGATGCGCCGCCAACCCGCGATTGCTGGGCAGCACAACGGCTGCGGGAGCGTTAAGGACGCGTCCGACTTCGGCGGTGAGTTGCCAGACCACCTCATCGCGAGTGCCGGCCTGGGACAGTTCCCGGCTCAATTGATATAACGCGGTGGCGCGCTCTTCGCGATGGCGTTCGGCGAATTCCTGCGCGCGGATGCGAGCGACGAGCTGACCGAGCACAATCGCGACGACAAAATAAAGCGCGAACAAGACCGCATCTTCGGTGCTCTGAATAATGAACGTGAAGCGCGGCGGAAGGAAAAAATAATTCCAGGCGAGCGCGCTGGCCGCGCCGGCAAGGAACACCGGCCCGCGCCCGACAAAGAGCGCCAGGATCACGACAGCCATCAGAAAAACAAAACCGGGCACGCGCGGTCCGGTCAGCTGCATCAGCCCGATATTGGCCAAACCCACGGCGGTCACCACGCCCAGCACCGCCGCGTATTGTTTCCAGCCGGATAGCGGCAGCCAACGGAAAGGTGATTTCGTTTCGGGCGCGCCGCTTTTCTCCGCGCGAACAACGTGCAGATCAATGTTTCCGCTTTGACGCGTGAGTTGGCGCAACAAACTTCCGGCCCGCCACCATTCGAGCCAGTTGGCGGCGGATGGTTTGCCAACGATAATTTGTGAGACGTTATGCTGCTGGGCAACACGCAGAATTCCGCGCACCAAGTTCTCATCCGTCGTGGCGATCACTTCCGCCCCGAGCGTTCGCGCCAGGGCCAGGTTTTTTTCCAGACGCGCCAGGGCGGGCTCGCCAAGTTCCGGCGAGCTTTCGACGTGAACCGCGAGCCATGGACATTTCAAGCTGTCCGCCATGCGGCGGGCCCAGCGGATGAGCGGTTCGGAGAAGGGGCTGGCGCTCACGGCAACGAGCAGGCGGTGCCCGGTTTTCCACGGGCCGGCGGACGTCTGCGCGCGATGATATTCCTGCGTTTCGCCGCCCACGTGATCGGCGACCAGCCGCAGCGCGAGTTCGCGTAATGCCGTGAGGTTTGATTCGCGGAAAAAGTTCTTAGCGGCGGCGCTGGCTCGTTCCGGCACGTACACCTTTCCCTGTTCGAGCCGCTGCAATAGTTCGGCGGGTGGTAAATCGATGAGTTCAATTTCAGCCGTATCGAGCACGCTATCAGGAACGGTTTCACGGATTTCCGCGCTGGTGATTTGCCGCACGGTATCGGCGCGGCTTTCGATATGCTGGACGTTGCACGTCGTGAAGACATCGATCCCCGCATCGAGCAGTTCCAAGACATCCTGCCAGCGCTTGGGATGGCGCGAGCCGGGCGCGTTCGTGTGCGCGAGTTCATCCACGAGCGCTAGTTGCGGGCGGGGGGTAAGGACGGCGTCGATGTCCATTTCCTCCAGGGCCATGCCGCGATAATCGATTTTCTTGCGGGGCAGAACGCTCAAACCCGCGAGCAATGCCTGAGTTTCGGCGCGCCCGTGAGTTTCGACATAGCCAACGACGACGTCGCGCCGGGCCTTTAACTCGCGTTGTGCGGCTTCGAGCATGGCGTAGGTTTTGCCAACGCCCGGACACATGCCCAGAAAGATTTTCAACTGCCCGCGTTTGCCTCGGGCGGCGTCATTTTGGAGCGCGGCCAACAAGGCATCGGGGCTTGGGCGCAGCGGCTCGCTCATGGGGATAAGTTAACCAATCTGGGCGGGGATTCAGCCAAAACTTTCGCTCAAGTTGCCCTCTCGATTTATTGTCAAGACGTAAACCACCGCCACAGCGGCAATTGCTCCGCATCATCAATGGGTTCGGAGCGAACCGCGCCGGGAATTTCGATGCATTCCGGCGATTCAATTTTTTTACGCAAGGCAGCCTCTACCTCATCAGGCGTCGCGCCGCACGGCAGAAAGATGACGGCAATGGAACGCATATCAGCGATGCCAGTGCAGCAGGCGGGCGAGCAGTGAAGGTTTGCGGTGTTTTCTCGGGTGCTCGGCTTGCCCTGCGGGAGGCCGTTGCCGCAGCCGTGGCCGGCGCGCATCACGGCATTCGCGAATGCCTTTGGTCGTTGAATGATATAGATTCATGATTTCCTCCAGCGGTTCATGGTTGCCTGGCGGCGATGGTTCCTAAATTGTCGAGCGCGAGATTTAGTTTCAAAACGTTCACGCCCGGCTCGCCAAAGATGCCAAGGTCGGGCGTGTCAGTGTTCTGGCGGGTGAGTTCGAGAACGTTTTCAACCGGCAGACTCCGCGCCTTGGCGACACGCGGAGCCTGAAGTTCGGCGTTGCGCACGCTGATATGCGGGTCCAGCCCGCTCGCGGACTCGGTCACGGCGTCGGCGGGGACAGGATCGTTCATGCCCAGGTTGTTTTGGGTGCGATAATCCGCGATATTTTGCGCCACGGCATCCGCGAGTTTCTTCGAGGTCGGACCCAGGTTGCTTCCGCCCGAACTGGAGGCGTCGTACCCGTTGCCTGCTGCCGAAGGCCGGGAGTAGAAATATTTATCCGCGGTGAATTGCTGGCCCAACAACCGCGAGCCGCGAATGGCGCCGGTGGAATCCGCAATCAAACTCCCGTTCGCCTTGTCGTGAAACAAAACCTGCGAGATGCCAAAGACAACGAGCGGGTAAATGCCGCAGCATACGACCGCCAAAACCAGGGTCGCCATGACCGCGCCGCGCAATTCAGCAAATAATCTTTTCATAAAATCAAACCAGGTGAAGCGCCGTGATGAGGATATCGATGGCCTTGATGCCGATGAACGGCAGCAACATGCCGCCGCCGCCGTAAATGAGCAGATTGCGTTGCAGAATGGCCAGCGCGCCGATGGGTTTAAACTTCACGCCGCGCAGGGCGAGCGGAATCAGCGCGATGATGATGATCGCGTTGAAAATGACCGCGCTCAGGATGGCGCTCGTGGGACTGTGCAGCCGCATGATGTTCAACGGCGCGATCACCGGGAACGTCCCCATCAGCATCGCCGGAATGATCGCGAAATACTTTGCCATGTCGTTCGCGATGCTGAAGGTCGTGAGCGAGCCGCGCGTGATGAGCAGTTGCTTGCCGATTTCGATGATCTCGATGAGCTTCGTCGGGTTCGAATCCAGGTCCACCATGTTGCCGGCTTCCTTAGCGGCCTGCGTGCCGGTGTTCATCGCCACGCCGACGTCCGCCTGGGCGAGGGCGGGGGCGTCGTTGGTGCCGTCGCCGATCATCGCCACCATTCGTCCGCCGCTTTGCTCACGCCGGATGAGCGCCAGCTTGTCCTCGGGCTTCGCTTCCGCGAGAAAATCGTCCACACCTGCCTCGACCGCGATGGCCGAGGCGGTGAGTTTGTTGTCGCCAGTAATCATCACGGTTTTAATTCCCATCTTGCGGAGCTGCGCAAAACGTTCCTTGATGCCGCCTTTAACGATGTCCTTGAGATGCACGACGCCAAGGACATCGCGTCCTTCGGAAACGACCAGCGGCGTGCCGCCCGAGCGCGAAATATTTTCCACCGCCTGGGTCACTGAAGGCGCGAATTGCCCGCCCGCCTTTTCCACATGAACGCGGATGGCTTCCGCCGCGCCTTTGCGAATGCTTTGCGCGGCATCGCCGTTCATCGCGGGAATATCCACGCCGCTCATCCGAGTCTGCGCCGTGAAGGGAATGAAATGCGCCGGCGGAGAAACCACTTCGCGCCCGCGGAGGTTGAAACGCTCCTTCGCCAGCACCACAATGCTCCGGCCTTCGGGCGTTTCATCGGCGAGCGACGAAAGCTGGGCTGCGTCCGCGAGCCGGTCGACAGCGATGCCGGGCGCCGGTAGAAAATCCGCGGCCTGACGATTGCCCAGCGTGATGGTGCCCGTCTTGTCGAGCAGGAGCACATCCACGTCTCCGGAAGCCTCGACCGCGCGGCCGCTCATCGCGAGCACGTTGTGTTGCAGCAACCGGTCCATGCCGGCGATACCGATGGCGCTCAACAACCCGCCGATGGTCGTGGGAATCAAACAGACGAGCAATGCTATCAGTACCGGAACGGAAAAATCCGTCGCTGAATAAATGCCGAAAGGCTTCAACGTAATGCACACGAGCAGGAAGATGACCGTCAACGCCGCGAGCAAAATCGTGAGCGCGATTTCGTTGGGCGTTTTCTGGCGCTTCGCGCCTTCCACGAGCGAAATCATGCGGTCGAGGAAACCTTCGCCGGGATTGATGGAAATGCGGATCTTGATTTCGTCCGACAATACGCGCGTACCGCCGGTGACGGCGCTGCGGTCGCCGCCGCTCTCGCGAATGACCGGCGCGGATTCGCCCGTGATGGCCGATTCGTCCACGGTGGCCGCGCCGTCAATCACGTCGCCGTCCGCGGGAATAATTTCCCCGGTCCGCACGACGACCACGTCGCCCTTGCTAAGTTCGGTGGCATTGACTTCTTCTGTGCTGCCGTTTTTGACGCGGCGCGTGGTGGTTTGCACGCGGGTTTTGCGAAGAGCCTGCGCCTGGGCCTTGCCGCGTCCTTCCGCCATGGCTTCGGCGAAATTGGCGAACAGCACCGTGAACCACAGCCACACCGCGAGCTGCGCGACGAACCCGCGCAGGCCGGCGGTCGATGTAAAGATGCCGACGGTGGTCAGGGCCGCGCCGACCATGGTGACGAACATCACCGGGTTTTTGATCATCAGGCGAGGGTCGAGTTTTTTAAATGCGTCGCCGATCGCCGGTCCAGCAATTTTCCAGTCAAATAACGATGGAGGTCTGTGGGTCATAAAATAAATTTGATGGTGGACATCTTCCCGGACAGCGTTCCCTCGGACATAGAAACAGTGCTCTCATTAACACCTGGCTTCAGCCAGGTGTTAGGCACCAAGTGTTCTGTGGAAACTGTTTCAACAGTTTTCAGACCGCGGGGCAAAAACCGTTGAAACGGTTTTTGTATTCTCACGGCGTTGCTCACCCGGCTAAAGCCGGGTGTTAATGAGATGGATTGTTGATGTGTCATGGCGGTTGCCTTTTAATTACTGGTTAAAACAGCGTTCCTTTTAGCATCAGGAAATGCTCCACAATCGGCCCGAGCGTGAGCGCGGGAAGGAAGTTGAGCGCTCCCACGAGCAGGACCGTGCCGAGCAGCAGCACGACGAAGGTGCCGCCCGAGACAGGGAATGTGCCGGCGCTCGCGGGAACCAATTTTTTCTGCGCCAGCGAACCGGCGAGCGCCATGATGGGAATGATCATCAGGAAGCGCCCGAACAGCATCGCCACTCCGCCGGTGACGTTGTACCAGGGTGTATTGCCGGTAAGGCCGGCAAAGGCGCTGCCGTTGTTGCCGGTTTGCGAGCTGTAGGCGTAAAGAATTTCGCTCAGGCCGTGCGGCCCGGTGTTATTGAGTCCGGCCAGTCCCCATTTGCTGACGGAAGCCCAGGCCGCAAAGGCGAGAATGGAAATGCAGAGGATGAGCAGCGCCAGCATCGACATTTTTACATCGTAAGACTGGATTTTTTTGCCGAGATATTCCGGCGTGCGGCCCACCATGAGGCCGGCGATGAACACCGCCAGCACCACGAAAACGAGCATTCCATAAAGCCCCGCGCCCACGCCGCCGAAAATGATTTCGCCGAGTTGAATGTTGAACAGCGGCACGAACCCGCCCAGCGCGGTGAAGGAATCGTGCATCGCGTTGACCGCGCCGCAGGAGGCGTCGGTGGTGATCGTGGCGAACAACGCGGAATTGAAGAGGCCGAAGCGGACCTCTTTGCCTTCCATGTTGCCGTCGGCCACGACCACCCCGAGGTGTTGATGGATCGGGTTTCCCTTCACCTCTGCCCACCAACAAATCAGCGTGCCGCCAAGGAATAGAATCATCATTGTCGCCCAAACGGCCCAGCCGTGTTTCTGGTTTTTGACCATGCGGCCCAGGTAATAGGTCAAGCCGCTGCCGATGGCGAAGATCGAGAGCATTTGGACGAAATTCGAAAGTGGTGTTGGGTTTTCAAAGGGGTGCGCGGCATTGGCATTGGCGTAGCCGCCGCCGTTCGTGCCGAGCATTTTGATGGCGACCTGAGAAGCCATCGGCCCTTGCACAATCGTTTGCTCCGCGACGGTTTGCTCTTCCATCACCGGCTTGCCGTCCTTGTCGAGAACGGGTTTTCCGTCCTTGTCGGTCTTGGCAACGGACACCTTCATCGGCTCAACAAGCTTCGCCTTCGTGTAAGGTTTGAAATTCTGGATCATGCCCTGCGAAACGAGAAAGATCGCGAACACGACGCAAATGGGCAGCAGC
>DASXHY010000538.1:0-3208 GCA_036488095.1 Verrucomicrobiia bacterium
TTGCGAATGCAACACGCAACACGCAACACTAGCCATGTACTTCCTCAAACGCCTGGCTTACATGATCCCGCTGCTGCTGGTGATCAGCGCGATGACGTTCTGGCTGGTGCACCTCGCGCCGGGCAATCCGTTTGCTAGGGAACGCGCTCCGGCTTCCCCGCAAATCGAGCGCAACGTGCGGGCGAAATATCATGCGGATGAGCCTATTTGGAAACAATACATCCGTTACATGGGCGGTCTGGCACACGGAGATTTTGGGCCGTCCATAAAGTATCGTGATCACTCGGTCACGGACATCGTTCACCAGGCTTTTCCCGTGTCCATGCTTCTCGGCTGGCTCGCGTTCGGCTTCGCCATGGGCGTGGGCTTGCCGGTGGGCTTCGCCACCGCCGTGCGCCACGGCCAATGGCAGGATTACGCCGGCAGTTTCCTGGCACTGCTGGCAGTTTGCATCCCGGGTTTCGTCATCGCTCCCCTGCTCGTGCTCGGCTTCGCAATGAAATGGAAACTGCTGCCGGTCGCGTTGTGGGAATCGCCACTTCACGCCGTCCTGCCCACCATCGCGCTCGGCCTTTATTTCGCCGGCAAAGTCGCCCGTCTCTTTCGCGAAGGTATGCTCAACACGATGCAAATGGAATTCGTCACCGCGGCGCGCGCCAAAGGACTCGGCGAAAACACCCTCCTTCTGCGTCATGCCGTGCGTCTTGCGGTCCTGCCCGTGGTCTCCTACGCCGGCCCAATGCTCGCCGACCTGTTGACCGGCTCCTTCGTCATTGAAATTATTTTTCAGATCCCCGGCCTCGGTGTTTTCTTCGTCAACAGCTCGCTCAACAAAGACTATATGCTTACCGTCGGCCTCGCCCTGCTCTATGCGACGCTATTGATCGTTCTGAACCTCGCAGTGGACTTCGCTTACATGATCCTCGACCCGCGCGTGAAATATGAGTGACGAAGAAGTTGAGAGTTCGAAGTTGAGAGTTGAGAGCGGGGACGCTGGCGCACCCTCCGCAACTTCCGCCGCTCAATCCCATGCCAGCCCGGCGAAACGCGCGTGGCGGCGTTTCGGCAAAAACCGCCCTGCCCTGTTCAGCGCGTGGTATATCGCGGTCTTATTGGCCATTATTATCGCATGGCCGATCGCGCTGGGAATCGTGAACCGCGCGGGCTCCGCGGGCGCGGTCTGGGCAAAGACTTATGCGCCGGAACAGTTGTCGGACGCGCAATTTCAGCCGCCGGACGCACAACATTGGTTCGGCACGGACGAACACGGGCGCGACGTGCTCTCGCGTGTATTGTACGGCGCGCAAATTTCATTGCTAGTCGGCTTCGTAGGCGCCGCGGTCAGCCTCGTGATCGGCGTGCTGTGGGGAGCCATTGCCGGCTCCGCGGGCGGACGGGTGGACAGCGCGATGATGCGCACGGTGGACGTGCTCTATTCACTGCCCTCCATCATTTTCGTAATCGTGCTGCTGACGACGCTGGGAGAAAAACTGAAGCAGATACCTCTCGTCAAACACTCACCGGCGCTGGAAAAAGATTTGCGCCTGCTGATTTTGTTTGTTGGCCTCGGCGCGATTTCGTGGCTGACGATGGCGCGCATTGTGCGCGGCCAGGTGTTGTCATTGCGGACGCGGCCATTCGTGGACGCCAGCCGCGCGCTCGGCGCGAGCCCTGCCCGCATTCTGGTGCGGCACATCATCCCGAATGTCTTTGGCGTCGTGATCGTTTACCTGACACTCACCGTGCCTTCGATCGTCCTTTACGAATCATTCCTGAGTTATCTCGGCCTCGGCGTGCAACCACCGATGGCGAGTTGGGGCTCGCTCATTTCCGAAGGTGTGGACCAGATCAATCCGATTCGAATTTACTGGTGGATGATCGTCTTTCCCGGCGGCGTGCTGGTTTCCACGCTGCTCGCGCTGAATTTTCTCGGCGATGGCCTGCGCGATGCGTGGGATGTGAAGGGGTAAAATAGCTAGACGGGCGCGTTGCAAGTCCCGGATCGAACCTGAGCTTTCGCGCTGGAAGTCCACGCTTGGGCCGTGAGCATGAAGCCGCATGCGGCCAGCGCTATCAGGCTGATGACCTGCGACAAAGTCAGCCCGAAATAAATCGGCGCATTGTCCGCGCGCAGAAATTCCATGGCGAACCGGATGAGTCCGTAGCCGCCGCAAAACCAGCAAAGCACTTCGCCCCGCCACGTTTTGCGGCGAAATTTCCGCTGCAAAAAAATCGCGAGCAGAAAAGCCAGGCTCGATTCATACAATTGAACCGGATGCACCGGCAGGGATTCCGTGGCCGTCGGCGGCAGAAGTCCGAGTTCTTTTTGCTGATTGAAAGCCCCGCAATCCGCGGGGAAACGAACCGCCAGCGGAAACCCCGGACTCGAAAGCATCGGCAACGTATTGATCTGATAACGCACTCTTGGATCGGCCACCGATGAAATCTGTTTTTGATCCACGCAGACATCACCCCAGCAACACCCCGCCATAAAACACCCGATGCGACCGAACGCCAGCCCGACTGCGAGCGGGGCAGCCAATACGTCCAGCAAGTCCCGCAATCGCACCCCGGTGACGACGCTGTACGCGATGGCACTCACCAGTCCCCCAATGACTCCCCCGTAAAACACCAATCCGCCGCCGGGCTGCCAGAGCGCCTGCCAGAGACTGAAACCGGGTGGAAAATAAAACAGCCAGCTAAAAATTCGCGCGCCGGCGAGGCCGGTAATCGCCACCAGCAAGGTGATGTTGTCAATATGCCGAGTCTCCATTCCGAGGCGGCGAGCATTCCTGCGAGCGAGCCAGTACCCGGCAATCAGCCCGAGCAATAAACAAAAGGAATAGGTTCCGACTACAGGCGATGAGAATAGAATGCGGTGCATGATGGATTTATGGACCGGTGCGGGCGACGAAATGGACTTCGAAAAATCAGGCGGATGGCCAGCCGCCGTCAAAACGGCGGATGGCCACCCAAACTGAGGGCGAATTTGATTCCCTCAACAACAAGGGGCTCGCCCTCAAATGATTTCAGCTAGGAGTTTTGGCCTTGCACTCACAAGTGTCCACGCGCGGCGTGACCGGCTGGACAGCGGACTTCGTTTTGCATTCACACGTATCGACACGCGGCGTGAAAGTCGGGTTCAAAACCGCCCACCCGATGGCGCCCGCCGCTATTAGTTTTGCTAGTGTTATCATATTTTGTCCTG
>DASXHY010000549.1:0-2330 GCA_036488095.1 Verrucomicrobiia bacterium
AGCATCTCGCCGACGTTCCGCACGATTATCAAATCGTTTCCACCGCGGCGCAGCGGGCGAAGCTCATTAAAACGCTCGGCGAATTGCCATCGTTTTGTTTCAAGGCCGAGTCGACGGGCGAGGAAGCCAAAGATGCGCGACTCGCCGGGCTCGTGTTTTCGTTCAAGCCGCACACAGGATTTTACGTCCCATTGCCAGAGGACCCGAAAGCGGCGGCGGAGATTCTCGAACCGTTTCGCGCGTTGATCGAGTCCGAATCCATCGAGAAGGTCGGGCACAATTTGAAATTTGACGCCAGCGTGCTGAAATGGCGCGGGATGACGCTGCGCGGGAAACTTTTTGACATGATGGTGGCGCACAGCCTCATCGAGCCGGACATGCGGCACACGCTCGGCTATTTGTCCGAGGCGTATCTCGGTTATAGCCTGAGCGCGGCGGCAGGAGAAAATAAACAGGAACAACTGAGCCTGGGCGACGTGGCTTCGGAAAAAATCGCCGAGCGCGCGATGGAGGCGGCGGATGTGGCGCTGCAACTACGCGGTGTGTTGGAGCCGTTGCTGAAAGAAAAAGCCCAGGAACGCGTGTTCTACGAAATTGAATCGCCGCTGATTCCCGTCCTCGTGGACATGGAATTCGCAGGGATCAAGGTGGAAGCGGCGGCGCTGTCGGAATTCGCGGCGCAACTCTCACGTGAGATGGAGCAATTGCAAAAATCCATCTGCCAGGCGGCGGGCCGCGAATTTAATCTCAATTCACCGCGCCAGCTCGGCGAAATTCTTTTTGAAGTGATGAAGATTTGCGAGGCGCCGAAGAAAACGAAAACCGGCCAATACTCGACCGACGAGCAAACCCTGCTCGCGCTCGCGCCGGAACATGAAGTCGTGCGGCAACTGCTGGAGTTTCGGGGCGCGTCCAAATTGAAATCAACCTACGCGGACGCATTGCCCACGGCGATTTGGCCGAAAACCAACCGTGTTCACACCACTTACAATCAAGTGGCGACGGCGACGGGCCGTTTGAATTCGCAGAATCCGAACCTCCAGAATATTCCGATTCGCAGCGAACGCGGCCAGGAGATTCGCAAGGCTTTCGTGCCCCGCGATGAGAAGCATCGGTTGCTCTCGGCGGATTATTCACAGATTGAATTGCGCATCATCGCGGGTTTGAGCCGCGAGGCGGGATTGCTGGAGGCGTTCCGGACGGGCGTGGATGTCCACACGGCGACGGCGGCAAAAGTTTACGGCGTGGCGCTCGATGCCGTGACGTTCGAAATGCGGAGCAAGGCCAAGATGGTGAATTACGGCATTGCATACGGCATTTCGGCGTTCGGCCTGGCGCAGCGGTTGGGCATTCCGCGGCGTGAAGCGGCGGAAATCATCGACCAATATTTCAAGCAGTTTTCCGGCATCCGCAAATACATGGATGACACGATGGAGTTTGCGCGCAAGAACGGTTACGTCGAAACGGTGACCGGGCGGCGGCGTTATATCCGGGACATTCGCTCATCGAACGCCACAGTGCGCGGCAGCGCCGAGCGCAACGCCATCAATGCGCCCATCCAAGGCACGGCAGCGGACATGATCAAAATCGCGATGATCAATATTCACGCGGAGCTCGAGCAACGAAAGCTCAAGACGAAAATGCTTTTACAGGTGCATGACGAACTTGTTTTTGACCTGGTGCGAACGGAGGAAAAAGAGGTGTTGCCGTTGGTGGAGGAGAAGATGAAGACGGCGATCGCGCTGGATGTGCCGATTGAGGTGGAAATGGGAGTCGGGAAAACCTGGCTGGAGGCGCATTAACAGCCCGTCAAAAAAGTAGCAGCCGACGTGAGTCGGCTCTGACTTTTTCAGAATTCCGAAGAAATTTGAGCGGACTCACGTCCGCTGCTACAGAAATGGAGGTTTTTAAACGGGCTGCTAACGGCCGATTGATATTAATCAGTCATCGCCGGTTTTTTTTCCGGCCTGCGCCGGCAGGAACACCGCGCAAACAGGCGAGGGAACTTCAGCAAACACACCCGAGGGTGTCAACCGCCCGTTGCCGGCATCGATGTGGCACAGGAGGACCGTGTCGGAATCCTGGTTGCAAATGGCGAGTTGGTTGCCCGAAGACAGGATGCCGAAGTGGCGCGGCATTTTTCCGCCCGTGTTCTGTTCCGCAACCCAGTTGAGCGTGCCCTTGCTGGCATCGATGGCGAACGACACCACTGTGTTATGGCCGCGATTGGATGCAAAAAGAAATTTGCCCGAAGGCGCGACCGCGATTTCCGCCGCCGTGTTCCACCCATTGTAATCACGGGGCAACGACGAGAGCGTTTGCAATTCCTT
>DASXHY010000561.1:0-6231 GCA_036488095.1 Verrucomicrobiia bacterium
GCCATGGCAGCCACGCCAGAATCAGTCGCTTTTGAGCGGGCGATCGGCCCGGTCATGAAGATTGTGTTGCCTGAAAAGGCCGAGGCGCTGCTGCGGTCGCGTCCGCCGGCCAAACTCAAAGCGAGGATCGAAGAGTTGGCGGGAAAATCCACCGAGGGACAGCTCACTTTAGCGGAAAAGGCGGAATACGCCGGTTACGTGCGAGCAAATAAATTTGTAGCCGTCGTTCGGCGCCTGGCGCGGCAGTCAGCCGCCTAATCGGGCTTAGTCACTCGATTTTCTTTCCTTTTTCAGAATTTTGCCGGTTTCCATCCGTGGTTGGCGCCTCACGTATTATGCTTTGTTTCCCGGATGCCGAACGGGTAGAATCCGCTCGCGTCTGCTGGCCTCTCGCCATCGGCGTGATAATTTTAAAACCGATGACCGCTGACAACGCACCCGAACAATTGCGCGCCGCCATCCTGACCCTGGAAAAAGTGGTTATGGACCGGACTCTATTGACCGGCCTTTCTCCTGACGAACGAATCCGGTTGCTCAGGGCGGCGGGAGAAGTTCTGTCGCCGGATCCAAAACAGAAGCGCCGGTTCACCAAAGCCCGGATTCGCCAGCGTAAGCAGGAGAAGATCCGGAAGGAACAAGCGGTTCTGAACCGGGCCGGCATCCGCGAATTGCGCCGCCGCCCTGTCTTCACCACGCCCGATCCCTTGCCGGCTCCCGAGATTCCCAACGACGAGATCGAAAACGATGCTGATTTTCGCGATACGATCGAGCCGCAACACTGCTACATTTGCAAGCGGCACTACTCGGCTATCCACCATTTCTACGATCAGCTTTGTCCGGAATGCGCCGAGCTGAATTTCCGCAAGCGCACCGAACGCGCCGACCTCCGGGGTCGCGTGGCCCTGCTCACCGGTGGGCGCGTCAAGATTGGGTATCAAGCCGGTATTCGGTTGCTGCGCTCGGGGGCTCAACTCATCGTCACGACGCGTTTCCCGCGCGACTCCGCGATGCGTTACTCGCGGGAGCCGGACTTCGCCGAATGGCGCGATCGGCTGCAAATCTTCGGGCTCGATCTGCGCCACACTCCCGGCGTGGAGGCTTTTTGCCGGCACCTGATGAGCACGCGGATCCGGTTGGATTTTATTATCAACAACGCCTGCCAGACCGTGCGCCGCCCGCCGTCATTTTACGAGCACATGATGGACCAGGAAAGAGCCTCACTGGATTCGCTTCCGAGTGAAGCCCAACGCCTGCTTGGCAGCTATGAAGGCTCGCGCAATAACCATTTAGGCGATTCGAAAATCCCGGCCACGCGCGATGCCTCCCAACCGGGTGGGCTGACTTCGGCGGAATTATCCCAAATCGCCTTGCTCCCGGAGGAACTCGCGGCGCAGAAGGCGCTTTTCCCGGAAGGCAAACTGGACCAGGACCTGCAACAGACTGATTTGCGAAACCACAATTCCTGGCGGATGCAGCTAGCCGAAGTGCCCTCGGTCGAATTACTCGAAGTGCATCTCGTCAACGCGATTGCACCCTTCATTCTCAATGCCCGGCTCAAGCCGCTCATGCTGCGCACGCCGGAGCGGGACAAACACATCGTGAACGTCTCCGCCATGGAAGGCCAGTTCTACCGCCGCTTCAAAACCACGCGCCATCCCCACACCAACATGGCCAAGGCCGCGCTGAATATGATGACTCGCACCTCGGCGACCGATTATCACGTCGACGGCATTCACATGAATGCGGTGGACACGGGCTGGGTCACTGACGAAGACCCGGCGCATATCGCCGCGCGAAAGGTCAACGACCATCAGTTTCATCCTCCGCTGGATATCGTGGACGGCGCCGCTCGCATTGTGGACCCCATCATCGACGGCCTGAACACCGGCAAACACATCTGGGGCAAGTTCCTGAAAGACTATCGCGAAACCGATTGGTAGGCCTTATCGCGGCTCTGTGGCCGGCATCCTCCTCGTTGCTCGTTCTCAACCTCGTAATCGAAATTCGCAACAAATCGAGGACGACGACGAGAACGAGAACGAGGGACGATCGCTCCTTTAGCGCCGAGCCCGCTTTGCGCAACACACCCTCAAGACGCGCCCCCCGCATTGCGCATTCCACAGTTGCTTCCCGCCCCGTGAACCGGTTCAATCTTCGGCGATGATCGCAAAACGTGTCATTCCGTGCCTCGACGTCCACGACGGCCAGGTCACGCGCGGCGTCCAGTTCGGCAAAGCCGAAGCGGGCGAGCTGCGCAACGTCGGCGACCCTGTCGCCCTCGCCCTGCGCTACAACGAACAGGGCGCGGATGAAATGGTGTTCTTCGACATCACCGCCAGCGCCCATGGCCGCGCGACGATGGTCGACGTCATCGAACGCGCCGCGGACCAATGTTTCATGCCGCTCACCGTCGGCGGCGGAATCAAATCCGTCGAAGACATGTACACGATGCTGCGCGCCGGCGCGGACAAAATCAGCATCAACTCCAGCGCGCTGGCGAACCCGGATTTAATCCGCGCCGGCGCCGAAAAATTCGGCAGCCAGTGCATCGTCGTTTCCATCGATGCTAAAAAAATCGCGCCAGACAAATGGGGCGTCTTTTCGCACGGCGGCCGCAAAGAAACCGGCCTCGACGCCATCGAATGGGCGAAAAAAGCCGTCGCGCTCGGCGCCGGCGAAATTGTTTTGAACTCGATCGACGCCGACGGCACCAAAGCCGGGTTTGATTTGGTCATCACCCGCCGCGTCAGCGAATCGGTGGGCGTACCCGTCGTCGCCAGCGGCGGCGCGGGCAGCAAGGAACACATGGCCGAAGTGCTGCTCGAAGGCAAAGCCGACGCCGTCCTCGCCGCGAGCATTTTCCATTTTGGGACTTACACTGTTGGCGATGTGAAGAAGTTTTTGGCGGAGAAAAAGATTCCGGTGAGATTGTAAGTTTAAATAATTTACTATTTGACTTTTTTACTTTTATACTGTTTCCTACCTTTATGAAACAGAAAATTGAGGCCCTTCAGGCAAATATTGGAAGTTTGATGCAACAGCATCTGTCCAAAGGCGATTTCGAAACAGTTACCATCCTTTCGCCGCTGCTTTCCCGAATTCAGGACTTACAAAGACGAAACGCATCGGTTGAATACGAGGTTTCGGAGATTGAAGCTGCTCTCAAGAGCTTAAAAGCCAAACCCGTTTCACAGAAAATTACGGAGGCCGTGCCACAGTTAACAGAAGACTTCAATAATGCTGCAGAACGCGGCCGACCACAAACACTCAAGATAACCATTGACTGGAAAGCCAACAAACGAAACCGGGCATCAGAACAAATTTGCGAAAATACCGCCGCCGCCAGTCAGGCGCTTTTCATTTCTCGGCTGATTGAAGAGCTTGGGAGCGATGCTGTGCAAAAATTGGAGAAAATCCGAATTAACCGCGGGCCGCTGCTTTCAAAAACTCCTGCAAAAGATTTTGTAAATCAAACCCAAGGAAGACTGTACGGCCATAAAAAAATTCGTGGAACTGACTACTATATTCTCACTCATAGCCAGACTTCTCAGAAAGTTGAGGATTTAAATAGAGTGTGTCGAGTTGTGGGGTTATCCCCCGGATCAGTACAAATTGAGCAAGTAAACCGTTATACATGGCTCGACGGTCTGAATTAATTATGAAATCGAAACACACTTGCTCGTTAACGGATTTTAAACGAAACGCCAAAGCGCGGTTGAAACAACTGAAGATGACTGGTCGCCCTTTAATTTTGACGGTAAGGGGAAAACCAACGGTAACCGTGCAAAGCGCATCTGCATTTTTTAAGATGTTGGACGTCGCAAAATTTGGCGTCACGACTAACCGTTCTTGTACAAAGCTCGATAAAATTCCTGCCAAATACAAAATTCGGGCGCCTAAACCATGAACTCCCTCACCGACTCCCGCTGGCTCCCGATTGTCCTGCTCATCTTCTCGAACATGTTCATGACCTTCGCCTGGTACGGGCATTTGAAGTATAAGGAGAAACCGATCTTGTTCGTCATTTTCACGAGCTGGGGCGTCGCGTTTTTCGAATACCTCCTGCAAGTGCCGGCCAATCGCTGGGGCAGCAACGTTTACACACCGGCGCAATTGAAAATCATCCAGGAAGTCATCACCCTCGTCGTCTTTTGCGGCTTCGCCATCTTCTATCTCGGTGAAAAAATCCGCTGGAACTATGTCGCGGCCTTTGTGTGTGTGTTGGCGGCCGTGGCGTTCGCTGTTTTGCCGCCGAAATAAAACCGGCTTTGGCTAACCGGCGTTGCTGCTGTTATTTGCTCCCCGGCTTGACGCCCGGCGTCGCCGCCAGATCCGGCGGCAATTTATCCGCCTCGAACGCCTCCACTTGCAGCGCCAGCAAGCTGAACATCGGAACTCCCAAGTTCACTACGCCATTCGACCGATCCACCACCATCGCCACCCCCGCCACCACGCCCTGATTCGCGCGCACTATATCAATCGTCTCTTGCACGCGGCCGCCCTTGGTCACCACGTCCTCCACGATCAAAATTTTCTCGCCCGGCGAAATTTTAAACCCGCGCCGCAACACCAGTTTCCCTTCCTCCTTCTCCACAAAAATAAACCGCGCGCCAAGCTGTCGCGCCACTTCCTGGCCGATGACCAACCCGCCCATTGCCGGCGAAACCACCGTCGTCGCGCCCAGCGAACGCACCTTGGCGGCGAGCGCGCCGCCGAGTTTTTCCACGATCGGCATTTGTTGCAACGCGAGCGCGCATTGGAAAAATTGCCGGCTGTGCAATCCGCTGCGCAGGATGAAATGGCCTTCGAGCAGCGCGCCCGTGTCGCGGAACACCTGCAAAACTTCGTCTTTCGTCATCGCGGGAGTTTCACGTTTCACGTTTCACGTTTCAAGCCATTTGGTCACGCGCAAAGGTTCCGCTCTTCTGCCGAACAAGCTAAAGCTTGAACTCCAACTCAATTTCTGAATTCTGGTCTCATGCCCAAATGGGTAAAAATGGTCGTCGCCATCGCGTTGCTGCCGTTCTGCATCGGCGCGGCGCAGGCGTTGTGGATGGTCCTCCAGCACAGCGGCTCGGCGGACACCACCTGGGTCCCGTTGCTCGCCGGCGCCGGTTGTTGGGTCGTGGTTTATCTGCTGCTGCCCAAGCCGATGTGGATTTACGTCCTCGGCCACGAACTCACCCACGCCGTCTGGGCCTGGCTGTTTGGCGCGGAAGTCCGAAAACTCAAAGTCACCTCCAACGGCGGCCACGTGATTATTACCAAAACAAATTTCCTCATCGCGCTCGCCCCTTATTTTTTTCCGCTTTACGCCGTGATCGTCGTCGCGATCTTTGCGATTGGCCGCCTAATCTGGAACTGGCAGCAATTTCTCGCCTTGTTCGATCTATTTCTTGGCGCGGCCTACGCGTTTCACGTCACCCTCACGGCGCACATTTTGAAAACGCGCCAGACCGACATCACCGAGCAAGGCTACCTTTTTTCCGCCGTCGTGATTTTCCTCGGCAACATCAGCGTCCTGCTGCTCGGCATCCCGTTGCTTGCGGCCAAAGTCGGCATTTGGACGGCGCTCGGGTGGTGGTTTGAATGTTCCGGACAGGTCTTTCATCGAATCGGACATTTGATTTAATGCTTTCGGTGGCAATTCCGTCTTGATATAGCTGCTTGCTTTAGGCGAAATGCCACCACAAATTGTGCGAACGCTATGGATTTAGGCGATATTCTTTCTAAAGAGCAAATCATCACCGATTTGCAGGCGGCGGATCGTTGGCAGGCCATTGACGAGCTGATTAACAACCTCGTCGCGACCGGCAAAATTAAACCCGAGAATCACGATGCCATCGCGGCAGTGGTCAAGAAGCGCGAATCGTCGATGAGCACGGGCATCGGTTTCGGCATCGGCATTCCACACGCCAGCACGGATCTGATCCAGGAAGTCGTCGGCGCGCTGGGTCGCTCGCGCAAAGGCGTCAATTTCGATGCGCTCGATAATCAGCCGGTAAACCTCGTGATGCTTTTCCTCGTGCCGCAGGGACAATTTCAGAAACATCTTCACACCCTGGCGAACATCGCCAAGCTGCTGCACAAAGCCGAATTCCGCCAGGCCCTCGAACAAGCCCCCGACGGCGAGTCCATGCTCAAAATCATCCGCGAGCATGGGAAGAAGTAGGAGGGCCGTTAAATAGGTTAAATCAGTTAAATAAGTGCAGCGGTTGCCGTCCTTATTTA
>DASXHY010000586.1:0-5061 GCA_036488095.1 Verrucomicrobiia bacterium
CCGCCAGCCCTGGAGGAAAATGTAAACGACCAGGATCACCAGGCCCAGGGCTTGCAACAGCGTCCGGAAAATTTCATCCATTCCCTGGCTCACCGCCAAAGTCGTGTCGAGCGAGACGACGAAATCCAGGTCGGCGGGGAAGCGCTGCTTGAGTTGCGCCATCGCTTTTCTGACGGCATCAGCGGCTTGGAGCGCGTTCGAGCCCGGCAATTGATAAATGGCGAGAATGGCCGAAGGCTTGCCGTTGAGACGTCCGGCAATGTTGTAAAGCTGCGCTCCAAGTTCAACGCGGGACACGTCCTTGAGCCGAACCATTGAGCCGTCCGAATTTTCTCGAATCACGATTTCCTCGAAATCCTTTTCCGTGACTAACCGCCCCTGGGAGCGAAGAGTGTAAGTGAATTCCTGCCCTTTGGGCGTGGGCGGTCCGCCGACCTGGCCCGCGGGGTTCACGGTATTTTGAGCATTAATCGCGTTGATGATATCATTGACCGTAATGTTCAGCTTCGCCAATTGGTCCGGCTTGACCCAAAAACGCATCGCATACTGGCCCGCGCCGAAAACCTGGATGTTCGAGATGCCTTTTACGCGCGTAATTTGATCGACGAGATTGATGTAGGCATAGTTCGCGAGAAATGTTGCGTCGTAAGTCCCTTTTGGCGAATAAAGCGCGACCAACATCATCGGACTGGACGGCGATTTGAGCAGCGTGATGCCGTAGTTGCGCACGTCCTGCGGCAATTGCGACTCGGCCTGGTTTTCCCTGAGTTGCGCGAGGTTCTGGTCGACGTTCGGATCGGTCTTTACGTCAAAGTTCACGCCCATGCGCATCGTGCCGTTGTTCGCGCTGATGGAATACATGTAGTTCATGTTGTCCACACCGCTCATTTGCTGCTCGATGGGAGTGGCGACCGATTGCTCCAGCGTTTGCGCATCCGCGCCGACGAAGCTGGTTTGGATGCGGATTTCCGGCGGCACAATATTTGGAAATTGCGCCACCGGCAGGCTGATCATTGAAACCGCGCCGATAATGACCATCAGGATTGAAATGACCATCGCGACCACCGGACGATTGATGAAAAAGCGATACATCGATCAATTATTTATTTGGCCGCCGGAGAAGATGCGGGCGGAGTCCAGGGTTTTGGATTCACCACCGCGCCCTCTTTGGCCTTGAGCGTTCCTTCCACCACCACTCGCGCGCCGGGGTTCAGGCCTTGTTCAATGATCCAATCCGACCCCACCTGTGCGCCGACCTTCACGGTAACGATGTTTACGTTGTTCGATTCACCCACGACCGCGACATGATAGGTGCCCTGCAATTCCATCACCGCGCGTTGCGGCAAGACCAGCACGTTGGTTTTGATCTGCGTTTGCGCGCGCACACGGGAATATTGTCCCGGCCGAAGCATATAATCCTCGTTGGAAAAAAGACCGACGATTTGCAGCGTGCCGGTATTAATGTTCACCTGCCGGTCCGCAAAATAAAATTTTCCCCTCGCCGGATAAATTGTGCCGTCGGACAGAATCAATTCAAGCTGCGGCCCCGCCGAATTGGTGCTTCCCACGGATATGAATTGTCTCCAGAACGCCAGGTAGGATTGCTCGCTCACCTGGAAATAAACCTTCATCGGATTAAGGTCTGAGATCGTCGTCAATACCGCGCTCGACGGCCCGACCAGATCGCCGATTTGCACCTGCGCAAGCCCGGCGAGGCCATCAATGGGAGAACTGATTTTGGTAAAGCCGAGATTGAGCGTGGCGTTCTCGATGGTGGCCTGGTCCGCCTTGATGGTTGCCTGCGCCGCATTAAAAGCCTGGGTCGCATCGTCGAGTTGTTGCTGGCTGATGGCTCTATCTTTCGCAAGCGGAGTGAAACGTTCCACGTCCAGCCGGTTTTTCTCGACCTGCGCCTGGTCCTGTGCCATCCGGGCCGTCGCTTGGTCGAGGACGGCCTGAAAAGGCCGGGGATCAATTTGGAAGAGCGGTTCGCCGGCTTTGACCTCGGTGCCTTCCGAATAATTTTGCGTGAGCAGGTAACCGCTCACTTGCGCCCGGATTTGGGCATTCACGCAACCATCCAGGGTGCCAATCCACTCCTGAAAAATCGGTACATTAGTGGGGGTAACGGTGAGAACATCCACTTCCGGCGGCGGGGGCGGCGGAGCCTTCTTTTTTTTGCAACCAGCGGCACACGAAAACACCGCGAGCGCCACGGTCAGATAGGTAACTAACCGTTGCGTTACTTCGCCGAATCTACAAGCAATCGCTTTCCCGTTGCCGGCCATAGTGATGGCCCGCTGATGTGGTTGACGCAGGCCGGTCGGCGAAGCCTTTCTGCCGACGCGCCTAATCTAGCCCGGCAAAACCAAATGTCTAGCCCGGCAAAATCAAATGCGCTCCATGGGGGGTATTCCCCTCTGAACATCAAAAAAAGATGCACCGCGAACTCCTGTGAGAGCGGAAGCGCGCGGCCAATGGATTATTTTCTATTTATTCTACTCCGCCACTTCGATTTGCTTCGGAATCGCATGGTCACTTTTAGGCAGCATCACCGTTAGGATGCCGTCGCGATAATGCGCCTCAATTTTTCCGGTATTGACGCTAAGCGGGAGCGGGATCGACCGTTGAAACCTTCCGTAAAAGCGTTCTGAACGGAAGAATTCAGCCTCTTTTTGGTCTTCCTCCGCTTTTCGTTCACCCGAAATAATCAGGTTGTTTTCGTGAACCGAAACATCCAGGTCTTCGCGTTTGAATCCCGGCAATTCCGCTTTCACGGTCAATTTATCTTTGCTTTCCATCACGTCCACCGCCGGCACCCAGCCGCCGCTGAACAAATCACTCAGCGCGAAATCAGGCTCAAACATTTGGTCCAGTTGATTCCGCAACCGCGACATCGGCATTTCCATTCCTGGTTTTCTCATCAGTCTCATAACGAACTCCTTTCAACTGTATTTCATTCTCTAGATTAATTTCGGACCGTCCTGCGCCGAGTTCAAGAGGCGGCCGAAAAATTTCAAATTGAACTCACCCGTTGCGTTCCGGAGAAACAGTCGTACGGTACGGGCAGGGAAGGTTCATCGAAGCAGCGGAGGATTTATATGAAAATCAAAAAAGACCGTTCTCATGTAATAGTCGAAATGGGCCGCAAAGAATCAGGCCTGCCACCCGCAGGCGTGGCTGAACTGCGGCTTCGACACATCCTGGTGCCGGTGGACTTCTCGGAATGCTCGCACAAGGCGCTTCAATATGCGGTTTCGTTCGCCCGGCAATTCGGCGCCGAATTGATGCTGCTGCACGTCGTCGTCGCGGTGCCGCCCCCGCCGCAGATGCTGGTGTTCGAGGCGGAAACGCTCCGGGGCAAGTATCACGAGGAAGCAGCGAAGCATCTCTCCGATTGGCGAAAAGAAGTTGCCTCGCAGATTTCGGTGAAAGCGGTCGTTCGCGAAGGTATGGCCGCGCACCAGGAAATCGTGGCGGCCGCCCATGAATGCAACAGTGACTTGATTGTCATCGGAAACCACGGACGCGGCGGTTTGGCGCGCGTCCTGACGGGAAGCACGGCCGAGCGGGTCGTGCGCCATGCGCCCTGTCCGGTGCTGGTCGTGCGCGGGCGCGAACACGAATTTCTGGTCAACGCGGTGGAGTCGGCGAAGGAAAAATCTGTCGCCGTCTAATCGGACGTTTCAGTCAAGTGATGGGAATTCAACAACCCTTTGCGCCTTCGCATCTTTGCGTTAAAAATCTTCGGCCTTAAAAAAAGCGAGGCGGGCAGTGTTCGCAATGGACTAACGAACCCACCCGCCTCGTGATCGCTGGAGGAACAGACGATCAGATCCAAGCCTGTTTAGAACAGGTAGATGATGTTAAGCGCCAATGAGACTGCATTTTTATTCTTCGGGTCGCCGGCAACCGTGCCGCCATAAGGATGCGTTCCGTCAAAGCTGCGGTCCCAGCGGAATTCCGCGCGGCTCACGACATTCTTCCACAGCGAGTAATCGGCGGTAACCGTCAAACTGCCGAGTTGGTCGTTGCCCGAATGGAGTGTGCCGGGCGCGTTGGTCGAACTGGTGTAATACCAGCCATGGGTGGCGCTGGTATAATCCAGGCGGGTGTTGACCTTCAATTTCTCCGTGGCCTGCCACAAAATATAGAGCGCCGTGGCATTGGCGTAGCCGCCGCCGGACGCGCCGAGGTATCCGCCAATGTTCCCGGTGTAATCGTAGGCGAGACCGAGCGACAATCCGGTCACCGGCAGAGGCAGCGTGCCACCCGCGTAGAGCTGTTGGACATGTTCGGCGTTATTCAGGTTCGGGCCAGTGGTGTAACCGCCGGAGACCGAGGCGCCTTTCATCCAGCCCCAGCTATCCGGCGCGGTCAGCGTAATCATGGCCAGGTAAGCCTTGGCGGTTTCTGTGTTTGATTTCGCGTCCACTTGAGAGTTGAACGGTCCCGCGTTGCCGACGCCGGCTTGCACGGTCAACCAGTCGGCGACTTTGTAAAATGCCGCCACACCGGTGTGCGCCGATGTTTCATCGAAGAAACCGTAAGAGCGGCTCCAGTTCGGGTCCTTGTAAGTGTCGTACGCTTCGTAGCCGTTAAACGTGCCGAATTGGCCGACGTGGAATTCCAATCCGTTGCCGATCGGGACGTGAAGGTTAACGTAAGCCTCGTTAAATGCAAATTCCGTGGTTGAGGAACTGGCGACCAGGCCGGTTCCACGTTTCGCGGCGCCGGGACCCATCAACATTTGCACATGGTACCCCGCGGACCAGGCATCCGGGTCCAACGGTTTGTCGAGCGTGAGGCTCACGACATTCAGGTTGAAGCCGTCCTGCACGTCCGGTCCGTCGTACACGCGGCCCGGCATGTTCGCGTTGCCGGTGCCGAATTTCCAAACCGCCGTGGTGTCCACGTATCCGCTGAGAGTTGTCGATGAGAGCGCGGTCAAAACGGTGCTGGGCGTAGGCGCGGCTGCGGGAGGAGCGTCGTCTGCGAGCATTACCGCCGGGAGACTGACCACTCCGGCACTCAACAACATTTTGGTCCACTTACTTATTT
>DASXHY010000628.1:0-2850 GCA_036488095.1 Verrucomicrobiia bacterium
AAGCGTGCGGTTGGTGGCGCCGGACCAGGTGACGGTGCTCCGCAAGGGTGAAGTGAAATTTGCGTTGCAGGACGCGAATTTGCACGCGACGAACGTCACTGTTTTCGGCCAGGTGGAATTTAAAACCGCCGGGACGTATTACGTCGAGGTGCTGGTGGACGACGTGATGAAGCTTCGTTATCCGGTGCCGGTGATGGTGGTGCCGCAGAATCAAAATCCGCAGCAACCGCCGGCGGGTGAAGCGCCGGTCGCGTAGGGGCGATGGGAGAGGGATTTGAGGTTCCATACATTATTGGGCTTCTGACGTAAAAGCTCCAAGCGTCCAAGCACCAAGCTCCCAGAGAAATTTCAAGCACCAAGCTCCAAAACCGCCGACCGTCCAGGATGTTGAGAGCGTGGTGCTTTCTCTGGAACCTGGATGTTGGAGTTTGGAACTTCTCCCGGCGTACACGGTTCGTTCGTGCGCTTATCATTTGGGTGCGACAAATTGGATTCATCTGCTAGAATCGCAAAGGTGAACAATTCTTTGTTTGCGATGTGATGGATTCGGCTGATCCAAAACCGACTGCGTGGCAACCGCTGACTCCGGGTGGTGTGGCGGCTTTTGCGCGCGCGCCCTGGAGGCGGTTGTTGCTGGCGCAATTTGTTTTCGCGCTGCTGGCGGCGGTGGCGGTGGTGTGGTTTTTGCGAACGGCGTGGTTTCCCACAGTGCGCGCGGCGATCAGCCAGCTTCCGGCGGCGGGCGAAATGAAATCCGGCAAACTGGAGTGGTCGGGTGAATCTCCGGTGCTGCTGGCCGAGGGTCATTTTCTCGCGTTTGTGGTGGATACCAATCATTCCCACAAGGTATTCTCGCCAGCGCAAATCCAGGTTGAGTTCGGCCGGGACGATATTTTCTTTTATTCGCTGGCTGGATACCGCGCATGGCCGTATCCGAAGGAGTGGAATTTCGGGTTTAATCGGACGGATTTGCAACCGTGGTGGGGAGCGTGGGAGCCGCCGGTGCAATGGCTGGCGTTTTGCGGAATGATGATTTGGTGCCTCGTTAGCTGGACGCTGCTGGCGCTGCTCTATGTGCTGCCGGTGTGGCTCGGCGGATTTTTTGCGAATCGCGATTTGAATTTGCGCCGGAGTTGGAAACTGGCGGGCGCCGCGCTGATGCCCGGAGCGCTTGTGATGATTGCGGCCATTCTATTTTATGGGTTTGGGGTGTTGGATCTGGTGCAACTGGCCGCGGCCGTCGGCGTGCATTTCGCGGTAGGCTGGGTTTATTTGATTTTGGGGGTGTGGATTTCGCCGAAGGTGTTGCGTACGGAAGCGGCGTCAGGGAATCCGTTTGCCGGCGAGCCGATGAAAAGCTCCAAATCCCAAGCTCCAAGCACCAGAGAAAATCCAAACCCCAAGCTCCAATAGCGCCAGCGGACGCAATTGGATTTTGGACGCTTGGAGCTTCTCTGGTACTTGGATCTTGGACGCTTGGAGATTTTCCGAAATATGCGCGAAATCACGGGTGAATTAAATGCGTAAGTCCCGTGTCTGGGCTAATGTCTCTTGTCACTCGCCACGCGTCAGTTTAGTTTCGCTGCCATGAAGTTTTCGGCCTGGCTTTTTCGCTGCGCGCTCGCAGTTTTGTTGTGCGCGTGCTTGAACGGCTGCATGCCGCCGGGTCAAGGGCAGTTGGATGACGAGAAGGAGCCGCATTTCATCGAGGGCAAACGCGCGTTGAACAGCATGGATTATACTGGCGCTATTGATGAATTTGAGAAAGCGGTGGAAGCGAATCCGCGGAATGCCTCGGCGCATTTCGAGTTGGGATGGTTGTATGAGGAAAAGGAGCCGGACCCGGCGGCGGCCATTTATCATTACCAGCAATTTATCAAGCTGCGTCCGACGGCGGACACGGCCGAGGCGGTGAGACAGCGCATCATGAATTGCAAACAAGACCTCGCCAAGGCGGTGCTGCCGTTGCCGTCATCGCCGGGTGTGCAGCATGACCTCGAGCAATTGGTCCAGGAAAATAAACAATTGCACGCGGAACTCGATCAATGGCGCGCCTATTACAAGGCGCAGACGAATCGCCAGGCCCAGTCGCCCGTCCCGCCGCAGATTGCGACGCAAGCGCCGGCGGCGACCCAGACGGTAGAAGCGGTCCAGACGCGTCCCGTGGTGTCCAATCCGCCGCCGAATACGTGGAACGTTTCGCATCCTTTGACGCGGTCCAGCCCGTCGCGCAGCATATACGTGGTTCAGCTGGGCGACACGCTGGCGGCGATTTCCAGAAAATTTAATGTGAAGCTTGATTCGCTGGCGGCGGCCAATCCGGGAATAAATGTGAAAAAATTGCGCATCGGGCAGACGATAAACATTCCGTGAAATGAGTTGTACCTTTACATTCTGCTTTGGAGAAATTTTCGGTTTGGATGGCTGCGGGGCTCAATCGCACTTCGCAGACTGGCAGTCTGCGATACAGCAGGTTAGCAACCTGCGCTACGCACAAATGGCTCAACAGCGCGATTGGAATCGTTTCTATGGAGCCGTTCCGTTTCGAGATACCTGATGCCATGTCGCGCGCTGTTTTCATCCTGGTGACCGGGTTTTGGCTGACGATGAATGTGCTGCTATGGCAGACGGAATTTGGCTCGCGCAAAAATACCGGGGCGGTGCCGGTGGAAATCGTATGGGAAAAGATTTTGACGGCTGCGGATGATTCATCGCTGACGGTTTTTCACGCGGGAAAACTTGTGGGCGCGTGCCATTTGCAAACGCAGGTGAGCGAGGAATGGTCCAAAATCGGCGACGATAATATGCCCACTGGGCGGCCGACGAAGGGGCGCGGTTATCGCCTGCGGG
>DASXHY010000646.1:0-3298 GCA_036488095.1 Verrucomicrobiia bacterium
CATGGCGGCGACAGTTCTTGGCACGGGCTGCGTCACGAACGGAAGACAAATTCTGATGAAAGAATATGGCCCGGGCGTCCCGGCGCTCGCCGACGTCAATTTGAAAGGCTCGACAATCTGCATCAAGGATTTCAAGTGCGCGCCGAACCTGGCCACGCTGGTCGTGACTACGAAAGCTGAGGAGCCGAATCCGTTTAAATACATGGATCTTACCCGCGAGCAAGACAAGATCTGGGACAAGGAGATGCATGATTTGCAAAAGCAAATCGCCAAAGCCGATTTGAGGGAGATCGGAAACATGCGCAACGGCTTCGGCATGGTCATGAGCCACGTGTACGCGCTTAATGACCCGGCAATCTGGCTGGCAGAAGGCCTGAAGTTCGACCTTGAAGCGCAGGGCGCCAAAGTGGTGGATGCCTCACAAGCCGCCGACGCCGATGTTTCCGTCTCCGCAACCATCCAACTCTGCCATGTGGACATGTATATGACGGAAGACGCTCAACTCGTAGTCGATCTCGAAGTGCAATCCAAACAAGGCGAACCGCGACACAGGCAAATCCACACTCACGGCGCAACGGCGGCAGTGCTGGCTTCGGAAGGAGAATATTTTCACGCCTTTCGCGATGCCCGGGAAAAGTTCTCGATATTCACCGCTCACGAAATTTCGGAATCCTTGAAGGCTAAACCTTCGTCCACCGCGCAAAAATAGGTCGTCACCTCCCTGTTCCATTGATTTGCCCTAATTGCCCGCGCGCGCGGGCGGAACAGAAATTTACACGCGGATCGCGGAATTCTTTTCCGCGTTAGCATGCTTTCGGTCCCGCCGAGGCGGGACCGGAAGGCTCGGCTCCGCTGGCAGCACGTTGTCCTCCCCGCCCGTTTTCCGATTTAGGACGCCCGCTTTTTTTGGAACAAATTCAATTGCTGTTGCCTCTCATTTGTTTAGCGAATCATAGCTAACCGCCCCAAGGAACGGAGAAACTGACTATGATTAAGCATACGAAGGAAAAAATGACAGGCCGGCCGCCGGCCAGTAGAACACAACGAAAAGTCCAGACAGCAGGAAGCGGTCTTAACCGCCGTTCCTTTTTAGGCAGGAGCCTCGCCGCGGGTGTGACGGTAGGGCTGTTAGGCGAGAATATCGCCATCGCCAAAAGCGACCACCCGGGAGATAAAGGCCACGGCGATCTTACTCCGGGAGATGCGGCGATCCTGCGTTTCCTGGCTGCGGCCGAAATTCTCGAAACCGATGCCTGGCAGCAATACAACGAACTCGCTGGTATCCAGGACAGCGAGGTCCCCGGCGGAAGCGGGAACCCGGCTTACACGGCCGCGGTGGCAGTATTGGATTCCGACATGGCGCAATACGTTCACGACAACACCGAAGATGAATTCACCCACTTCGATTTCATCAACGCCTACTTGACGGCGCACGGCGTGCCACCGGTGAATTTGGACAAGTTCCGCACCTTGCCGAGCAGCACGGCGACCGGCGCACAGCAAATTGGGCGGCTCACCAATCTCATGCAACTCAGCGTGGACACCAGTTGGTGGACGCGCTACCGGAGCCGAACCGGGAATCCCGATTTCGGCGACACTTTCCCGCAAGCGGTGCCGGGATTGGTGCAGGGACAGTTTCCGGCCATTCCAAGGTCCGATGCGGACCTGGCGCCCGGCGATCATCTTCAGGCGATTGCCAACACGGCGGGCTTTCACTTCGCGATGATCGAACAAGGCGGCACCAGCCTTTACCCCTCGCTCGCGCAGCGGGTCCAAAATACGGAAGTCTTGCGCATTTTGCTCAGCATCGGGCCGACGGAAGCGATGCACTTTCAAACCTGGCAGGACAAGGCCGGCAACGCGCCTGCGCTCACTGACCCCACCAACGGCCTCGTGTTTCCCGACTTGAATTCGCCGCCATTCGGAGGCGAGGACTTTCAAACCAACTTGATCATGCCGGAACCGACGATCTTCCTGGATCGGAAATTCCCGGTGTGCTCGATCGTTCGCCCAACCGAAACCAAAGGCGCGGCCCTGGGCGTAGTCAAGTTTTTGACGGTCACCGGGCTGTTCGTCGGCCAATCGGCGGAGTTCATCACGACTCTTACTCAGTTGGCGATGGCAGCGGATGCTGCAGGCGGCGGCGGTCCCGGCCCTGGCCCCGACAAAGGCCACGGCCATGATTGATCAACGAAAATAATCGCGACGGGCTGCCGAACACTCGTTTGGCAGCCCTTTCCATGAATCCGTAGGACAGGCGTCCCGCCTGTCTCCATATTCTCGGAATCTCTCACATCTGAAACAAAAATGGAGACAGGCAGGATGCCTGTCCTACGAATTAGGTCGTCACCCCGGTTTTCGAGAGGCTCGCCCGCATTATGTTAACATCTGGATTGCATGAATCGGGTTTACATCGGCACCAGCGGCTGGGTTTACAAGGAGTGGCAGAAGCATTTTTACCCGGAAGACGTCCCGGCGAAACGACAGTTCGAATTTTACGCGACGCAATTTCCGACCGTCGAAATCAACGCCACGTTCTATCGCTTGCCCACGCTGAAAATGGCCAAAGGCTGGCGCGATAAAGCGCCGCCGGGTTTTGTGTTTGCGGTGAAAGGCAGTCGGTTTATCACACACATTTTGAAAATCAGCGGCGCGAGCAAGGGTTTGAAAAAGTATTTCAGCCGGCTCAAGCCTCTCAAAAAGCGCATCGGACCGGTTCTGTGGCAACTTCCACCGTTCATGAAAAAAGATCCGGAACGACTCGCCAAATTCCTGAAAATCCTCCCCAAAAATTATTGTCACGCCGTCGAATTCCGCCATCCCTCCTGGTATGAAGGCAGCGACGCCTTCGACGTCCTGCGAAAATGCAAAGTCGCCCACGCAAACCTCAGTTCTCTCAAGATGCCGATGAATCTTACCGTCACCGCGGATTTTATTTACATCCGTTTCCACGGTTTGAAAGACGGCGCGCGACACGATTACACGCGCGCGGAACTGGACCCCTGGGCAAAATTCATCCGCAACCAAGCCCGCGCCGGCAAAAACGTCTACGCCTATTTCAACAACGACCTGAACGTCCACGCACCGGACAACGCGAAAATGCTGATGGAAATGGTAGGCAAGGCGGCGGTGAAGCCGTTTTAAATGACAAATGGCGAATGACCTGCCACCGCTCAGAAGCTTTGGCCAGGCAAGCGAATGACGAATATCATTTTACCCCCGCCATTCATCATTCGTATTCTTCCGCCCTTAAATTCATGCTTTGAGAAGGCTGAAAGCCCGTCACACGATAGCCCAG
>DASXHY010000648.1:0-3753 GCA_036488095.1 Verrucomicrobiia bacterium
CGGCTTTATCATGCTTATGCCGGCGGACCTCAGTGTCAATCCTCCTCCGTTTGTCAGCAACTTTACTCCGGATTCAACCGCCCTGTTCCAACCATCAAACACAATCACCTTTGCGGTTAATTCCTCGGTGGGAATTCCGCAGGGAAATGTGGTGTTGAACTTGAACGGGGTCAATGTGTCCGGGTTGACCTTTAGCGGTTCGTCCACTCTATGGAACGTCAGTTACCCGATAAAAACGAACCAATTCTATACCGCGATCGTTACCGTGACCGACTCGGCGGGAACCACTTCGGTTACCAATCAATTCGGCACTTTTGACGCCAGCGACTATCAATGGGAAGCGGAAGACTATAACTACGGCGGCGGCCAGTACTTTGACAACCCGCAGTTTGATTCCTACAATGGCTTTGGGTCCGTGTCGAACGTGGACAATGTTCAGTCGGATTACAATCCCAACAGACCGTTCGCCTACCGTGCCGATAGCGCTCCGGGTGGGGCGCCGGGAACGAGCACTGGCGACGTGGGCGGCGAGTTGCCGCGGGCGAATTTCACCTCCGGCGGCGGGTCGGCAACCGATTACAGTGTCGGGTATTTCGGGAATGGTTCCTGGCTTAACTATACCCGTCATTATCCGGCTGGGACGTACACAGTCGTCGGGCGTTTTGCCGAGGGAAATAATCCAACGGAAGACACCCTGTCATGGGTGAGCGGTGACGTGACCACTACAAACCAGGCCGCCACTTTGCTGGGCACTTTCCACATCATCAAGGTCGGTTGGACAAGCTGGACCTGGTCGCCGTTGCTGGATGCCAGTGGAAATCCCGTTAAAATCACGTTTGACGGCTCGCTGTCAACACTCCGATTAGGAGGCACTCCCATAGCCGGACACGATGAAGCCAATGTTGGGTTTCTGATGCTGGCTAAAGCGACCCCGTCACCCAAACTCACGGCGGCAATTAGCAGCGGGAACATACACATATCGTTCCCCACCGAAACCGGATACAGCTATCAACTGCAGTATAAGAATAACCTGACCGACCCGAGTTGGACTTCGGTGGGCAGCGCGCTTCCGGGCAACGGCAGCGTTCAGTCTGTCAACGATCCGGTAGCCGTCAATAGCCGGTTCTATCACGTCATGGTTCAATGAGTAACGGAACGAATTGATATGCGCTTCCAGCAGCCGGCTTCGGCTGGCTGCTGGAAGTTTTTGGGAATATGTATTTAGTATGAAGCAGATGCGTTTTGATATTATGGGCAAGTATCGCCATAAATTTTCCTGCAAGGCAGGCGGCTTTACTTTGATTGAACTATTGGTCGTCATCGCGATCATCGCGATCCTTGCCGCGATGCTTTTGCCTGCTTTGGCAAAAGCCAAAGTCCGGGCGCAGGGCATCTCTTGCCTGAACAATATGAGACAATTGCAGTTCGCCAGTATCCTGTATGCCGGTGATAACAGTGACCAATTGCCGGGGAATAACGTTGATTATGGTGGCTCTATTGCGGGAATTACCTTTTTCGGCGGAGTCCAGGCAATTCCCAACTGGGTGGCGGGTTCCTTTGGCAATCCGGGTCCCGCGGGAGATAATCCGGCCGGCGTCGAAACCAACAGTTACCTATTGGGTGTGAATGGAGACATCGTCCCTGGCGTCGGCACACTGGTCGGTTCCATCGGCAGTTATTCCAAGGCCGCGGGCGTCTATAAATGCCCAGCGGACAGGAAGTTGGACACTGTTTCGGGCCAGCCGCGAGTGCGATCCTGTTCGGCCAATATGTATTGCGGGCCTTATCTTAGAAACTATGAAATGGGGAATTACAACCTGAATACCCAGTATAAGGCGTTTTTCAAATACAGCGAATTTGGGGTCGGGCTCGGCTCCTCGAGCTGCTTCGTTTTTCTGGATGAGAATCCAGACCAGTTGAACGATGGCTATTTCGAATTCATCGCGGATGGCTCCAGCGTCAATGATCGGCCGGCGGTCAATCACGGCAATTCCACTTCCTTCTCATTCGCTGATGGCCATTGCGAACTTCATAAATGGTCTGATGCATTTTTGACTCGAAATGGCAACGGCCCAATAGATCGTCAATGGCTGGCCGCACACGGCACCTATAAACTCCACTGAAGACATTCCGTAACGGACGGCCGTTGGAGTGGAGAGGCCCGTCCCGAGCGCAACCCGAATTACGCCCCGGCGCGAGGCGACACCGGAAAATTTCTTTCGCGATCCCGCAGGGTGTGTTATCCAAGGCCACCGGATAAAAACCGTCATGCCAAAATTATTCCTCGGCCTCGATTCCAGCACCCAAAGCCTGAGCGCGGTGGTCATCGACTTCGACCGCCGCAAGGTGGTGTATGAGCAATCGCTGAATTTTGACAAAGCCCTGCCGCGTTACGGCACCCGCAACGGCGTCCTGGCGAATTCCGACCCGCTCGTCAAACATAGCCCGCCGTTGATGTGGGCCGAGGCGCTGGACCTGTTGTTCGCAAAAATGAAACAAGACGGCGTCGCGCTGGGGGAAATCCTGGCCGTCAGCGGCAGCGGCCAGCAACATGGCTCGGTTTATTTGAACGAGCGCGCGGCGGGCGCGCTGGCGAAATTGAATCCGCAGAAAACGCTGGTGGAAAATCTGCGCGGCGTTTTTGCGCGCCCGACTTCGCCGATCTGGATGGATTCCTCAACCGCCGCCGAGTGTGCCGAAATTCGCAGAAAGCTAGGCGGCGTTGAGGCGACCGCTCAGGCCACGGGTTCGGATACGTTTGAGCGGTTCACTGGCCCGCAAATTCGCAAGTTTTACCAAACCGAACCTGAAGCTTACGCGCAAACGGCAAGCATCGCGCTGGTGAGTTCGTTTATGGCGTCGCTGCTGGCGGGGGAAATCGCGCCGATCGATCACGGCGATGGCGCGGGCATGAACCTGATGGACATCCGCACCAAAACCTGGCACGCGGGCGCGCTGTCAGCAACCGCGCCGGCGTTGAAACGAAAACTGCCATCGCTCGCCGACTCGGGGAAGATCATTGGCTCGCCAAGCTCCTATTTTGTAAAAAAATTTGGACTCAACCCCGAGGCGCAGGTCCTTGTCTGGTCGGGCGACAACCCGTGCAGCGTGGTCGGCCTGGGATTGATTCGTGAAGGCGCGGCCGCCATCAGCCTCGGCACGAGCGACACCTATTTCGGCCTCATGAAAAAGTGCCGCACCGATTCGCACGGTGAAGGGCATGTGTTCGGCTCGCCCACCGGCGATTACATGACGCTGATTTGTTTCAAGAACGGTTCGCTGGCGCGTGAGAAAATCCGCGAACGATATGGAATAAAAAACTGGAATGATTTTGGAAAACGCGTGGCATCGGTGAAGCCGGGCAATGACGGCGGCATTCTATTGCCGTGGTTCGACGCGGAAATTGTTCCGCGCGTGAACAGGCCGGGTATTCACCGGTTTGATCTCGAGGGAAAAAATATCGCCGCGAATTGCCGCGCGATTTTTGAATCGCAAATGCTCTCGATGCGCCTGCACTCGCAATGGATGAAAGTCTCGCCCGACCGCATCTACGCCACTGGCGGAGCCTCGAACAATCTGACGCTGCTGCAGGTCATGGCGGACGTGATGAATTGCCGGGTCGAGCGCATCGAGGTTTCCAAAAGCGCCGCCCTCGGCGCGGCATTGCGCGCCGCGCAAAGCCGGCTCGCCAGTGAAGGACAAAAATCGGAGTGGAAAAATGTCGTCGCCGGCTTTACCGAACCGCTGCCGAAT
>DASXHY010000656.1:0-3500 GCA_036488095.1 Verrucomicrobiia bacterium
GACTACGCCACGGTCATTTTCATCGGCAAGAGCCTGGTCGCGGAAGGCGGGCAGAATCCCATAGAACCGGCCGCTGTGGGCAAGCCGGTTATCTTCGGGCCGAACATGCAAAATTTTGGGGATGTCGTGCGGGCCTTTCTCGACGCAGACGGAGCGGTACAGGTTCGAGACGCCGCTGAACTGGAACAGAAAACGGCCGAACTGCTCGCCAATGAAACGCGCCGCGCTGAATTGGGGCGCAATGCGCTCAAAGTCGTGCGCGAAAATCTTGGGGCGATCGAGCGCACGGTGGATATCATCGTGGACCATCTGGATAACGGGCAGATTTATATCAAGGACAGGAAGTGAGTTCAGAATTTACGATTTGCGATTTACGAGTCACGGAAAATTTACCGTACGCTCGTAAATCGTAAATAGACAGAGCCTCCTTACGTCGGCTGCTACCGGGTTCAACGAACCAGGCACGGGCGCTTGGGATCGAATTTCCAGCCGGGAATCAGGAATTGCATGGCTGCGGCGTCGTCGCGGGCGCCGAGGGACATTTTGCGGTAGAGGTCGTGGGCTTTTTCGATTTCAGCCATGTCCGGTTCGAGGCCGAGTCCGGGCGCGGCTGGGACGTTGATGAGGCCGTTTATAATTTTCAGAGGCTCCTTGGTCAAACGCTGACCGTCCTGCCAAATCCAGTGGGTGTCAATCGCGTTGATTTTTCCGGGCGCGGCGGCGGCGACGTGGGTGAACATCGCGAGGGAAATATCGAAGTGATTGTTCGAATGCGAACCCCAGGTGAGGCCGCCCCAATCGCGGCATAGCTGAGCGACGCGGACGGAGCCTTGCATGGTCCAGAAATGCGGATCGGCGAGGGGGATATCGATGGCCTTGAACTTGAGCGCATCGGCCAATTGCGACCAGTCGGTGGCAACCATGTTCGTGGCAGTGGGCAGGCCGGTCGCGCGACGGAATTCGGCCATGACCTCGCGACCGGACTTGCCGTTTTCCGCGCCACACGGGTCTTCGGCGTAGGCGAGGACTTTATGTTGGTTGCGGCAGAGTGCAATGGCTTCAGCGAGAGACCACGCGCCGTTCGGATCGAGTGTGATGCGGGCTTTGGGAAATCGTTTCGCGAGCGCGATGACGGCTTGCATTTCCTGCGCGCCGGATAAAGCGCCGCCTTTGAGCTTGAAATCGTTGAAGCCGTAGCGCGCATGGGCGGCTTCGGCGAGGCGGACGATGCTGTCCACGGTCAACGCTTCTTCGTGACGCAATCGCAGCCAATCGTCTTTGGCATTCGGTGCGCCGAGATAGGGCAGATTCGTTTTTTTGCGGTCGCCGATGTAAAATAAATAGCCGAGAGCCGCGACCGAGCTGCGTTGCTGTCCTTCGCCGAGCAATGCCGCGACGGGAACGCCGAGGAATTGGCCCAACAAATCAAGCAGCGCGCTTTCGATGGCGGTGACGGTGTGGATGGTGGTCCGGAGATCGAAGGTTTGAATGCCGCGGCCGCCGGCATCGCGGTCGGCGAATTTTTGGCGGACGGCGTTGAGGATTGAATTGTAGGCGCTGATGGGCTGGCCGAGGACAAATGGTTTTGAATCCTCGAGGGTCTGGCGGATTTTTTCGCCGCCGGGAACTTCGCCGAGACCTGTGCGTCCGGAGTTGTCCTTCAAGATGACGATGTTGCGTGTGAAGAATGGCCCGTGCGCGCCGCTAAGATTCAGCAACATGCTGTCGCGCCCAGCCACGGGGATGACGAGCATTTCAGTAACGATCGGAGCGCGCATGGCGGATTGTGAATAGCGCGTTTTGGCGGGGCAATCAAGCTGGGCGTTCGCTGACAACATCCTTTCGAAGACTAAAATTGGAGAGTGGCGCCAGTTGATGTGAGGCGAAAGCCCCTCACCCCGGCCCTCTCCCATCGGCGGGGAGAGGGAGACGGAAGCACGCGCTGGAATAGGTAGCCATCGTTTTAAAGATCATACCCGCTTTTATCGATTCACCGGCTGGGGCGTGGCGGGCACCGGAGCCGTCCGCAATTCCACACGTTTGAATTCGCCGACGATAACCAGGTAGCAAAAAATTGCGCCGAGAGCATTGGCGCCGACATAAATTAACGCGGCGGCATAGCTGCCGGTTCGATCATACAAGTAGCCGATGATGCTGCCGGTGGTGATCGCGGCCGTATTTCCAAAAATATTGAAAATGCCACCGCTCAGCCCGGTGATTTCCTTTGGTGACGTGTCGGAAACAACCGTCCATCCCAGCGCGCCGATGCCTTTGCCAAAAAACGCAACGCTCATGAAGATTACAACCAGCCAAATCGCGTGGACGTAATTGCAGGCGATCATCGCACACGAGAGCAACATGCCGACGACGATGGGAAGTTTGCGCGCGAAGGTGAGTGAGAAGCCGCGCCGCAACATGAAATCGGAGGAGATGCCGCCAAGAATTCCGCCCAGGCAGCCGCATAGCGCAGGCGCCGCCGCCGCATATCCCACCTGCTCGATCGACATGCCGCGATGCTTCAAGTAATCGGGAAACCATTGGATGAAAAAGTAAGTCAACGTGGTGATGCAGAATTGGCCCAAGTACACGCCCAGCAGCATTCGGTTGCCGAGCAATTGTTGCACGTGCGACCACTTGACGTTGAAGCGCGCGCCCGCTTTTGCGCCCATGTCCATGTTCACCAGGCCGCCGCCGCGTTCGATGTGCTCCAATTCCGCCGGGGTCACGCGCGGATGTTCTCTCGGACTGTAAACCATTTTGAACCAGACCGGCGTCAGCAGCAGTCCCAAGCCGCCCATTACCCAAAAGACGTAATGCCAGCCGAGCCGGCCCATGATCCAGCCCATCAATGGCGCAAACAACACGAGCGAAAAATATTGCGACGCGTTGAAGATGGAGGAGGCGGTGCCGCGTTCTTTAGTCGGGAACCACGCCGCGACGAATCGGCCATTGCCGGGAAACGCCGGGGCGAAACTGAACCCCGCTAAAAATAGCAGCGCGAATAAAACGACAAAGACGGTTCGTCCGTGCAGGAAGCCGGCGAAGCCCATCAGAAAAATAAAAAACGACCACAGGAAGAATGCGACGCCGTATACTTTTTTGGAACCGAAGCGGTCGAGGAGCCAGCCGGCGGGAAGCTGCGCGATGACGTAGGACCATCCCCACGCGGTCAACAACCAGCCGAACGATGTCGCGTTGAGGTGCAGGTCCGCACACAAGCCGCTCTTGGCCATCGAGAGCGTGGCGCGGTCGCCGTAGTTGAGGGAACTGACGAAGAACAACATGAACACGATGAAGTAGCGCACGTGGTTCTCCATGGGAGGGATTAGTTTTTGACGGATTAGTATGAAAATGTTTTAAGCTCGCCCTCACCCCGGCCCTCTTCCTCGGGGAGCAACGGTGTTTGAAAGCAAGAGAAAGTTAAGGGTTTTTGAGGGCATAATTTTTAAGGGTCTGGTTCATCTGGAGGAGGAGTTTGCGCATGACGGCAGTGAGAGCGA
>DASXHY010000663.1:0-5002 GCA_036488095.1 Verrucomicrobiia bacterium
GATCAAGGCGCTGCACGATGAACTAGGCATCGCGAGCGTGGAGGAGTTGGAAAAGGCCTGCCAGGATGGCCGGGTCGCGAAATTGAAAGGTTTCGGCGAAAAGACCGCAGTGAACATTTGCGAAGGCATCAATCGCCGGCGCTCTTATGCCTCGAAACATCTGCTGGATGATGCGTTGCTGGCGGCGGAAGCGGTGCTTGACGATTTGCGAACCCATCCCGATGTGATCCGGTCCAGCGAAGCCGGCAGTTTGCGGCGGCGCAAGGAAATCATCGGCGACATCGACCTGCTCGTTTCATCGAAGTCGCCGGCGAGTGTGATTGATTTTTTTACGCGCCGGCCGGGAATTTTGAATGTGATTGCCAAGGGTGATACCAAGGCGAGCGTGTTGCTCGAGGGCGGCATCCAGTCCGATTTGCGCGTGGTGAGCGACGCGGAATTTCCGTTTGCGCTGATGTATTTCACCGGGAACAAGGAGCATAATATCGTGATGCGCCAGCGCGCGATTCAGCGCGGGTTGCGGCTTAACGAATACGGTTTGTTTCGTTCGAAGGAGGAGACGCGCGACCCGAAGCTGCTGGTGAAATGCAGCACCGAGGAGGAAATTTTCCAGGAACTTGGACTCAATTACGTCCCGCCGGAATGCCGCGAGGACACGGGTGAGTTTGCGCTGGCGGGGAAGGAGCCGTTCCCGCGCCTCGTCGAGTGGGGCGATTTGAAAGGGTCGTTGCACAATCATTCGACGTGGAGCGATGGCCGCATGACGACGGAACAAATCGCGAAGGCTATGAGCGAACTCGGGCTGGCGTATTGGGCCATCACGGACCACTCGAAATCTTCGGTGCAGGCGAACGGTCTCGATGCCGGGCGGTTGCGGCAGCAGTTGAAGGAGATCAAGGCGTTGAACCAAAAGCTCGCGGACGAGGGAGTTGATTTCCGGCTGCTGACTGGGACGGAGGTGGACGTTCTGGCGGAGGGCAAATTGGATTTTCCGGACGACGTGCTCGCCGAGTTGGACGTGGTGGTGGCCAGCGCGCATCAACGGCTGGCGTTGGATGAAGCGCAAAACACGAAGCGGATTATTCGCGCGGCGGAAAATAAATACGTTCACATGCTCGGCCATCTGACGGGCCGGCTGTTGCTCGAACGTGAGCCGCAAAAAGTGAATGTGCGCGAAGTCATCGATGCCTGCGCGGCGACGGGGACGTGGATTGAGTTGAACGCGACGCCGGACCGGCTCGATATGGATTGGCGTCATTGGCAGTACGCCAAAAGCAAAGGCGTGAAGTGTGTGATTAACTGCGACGCGCATCGTTTCGAGCATGCAGGTTATCTGCGGCTGGGGGCCGACGTGGCGCGCAAGGGCTGGCTGACGAAGGCGGATGTGATGAATACGCTGCCGCTGGCGAAGTTGGTGAAGGAACTGAAGAAAAAGAGGGGGTGAACTTGCGTGGGAGGGTAGGGCGCGTCACTCCGTGCGCGCCGTGGATTACCAAACAGCGGCGCGCACAGAGTGACGCGCCCTACCAATCGCTTAGATCGCGCGCTGCAAAATTTCCGCGAGTTCCGGTTCGATGAGCGCGATGGGATTTGCTTTCATGCTGCTGGCGTTCATCGCGTTCTTCACGATTTCATGGATGTGCTCGGGCTTGATTCCGTGGGCGGCGAGGCGGGGGATTTTGAAGTCGCTCACGAGTTGCCGGATCCCTTCGATGGCCGCTTCGGCGGTGGCCTGAGCGTTTCCGGTGAGCAATCACGCAACGTTGTCGTAGCGACCAATGGCGTGGCTTTTGGGGTCGCGTTCGCGCAAGGCGCGGAGATTTATTACGATTACGTCTGGCAATAATGCGGCGCAAATTTCTCCGTGTGGCGCGGAAAACATGCCGCCGATGGGACCGGCAAAGCCGTGCACTGCACCGAGGCCGGCATTTGCGAGGGACATTCCACCGAACAAACTCGCCAGTGCCATGTCTTCGCGAGCCTTGATGTCACTGCCGTTTTCCACAGCGCTGCGAAAAGAGCGCGCCACTCGTCGGATGCCTTCCAGGCAGAGTGCGTCGGTGATCGGGTTCGCGCGCGTGCATACATACGGCTCGATGAGCTGCGTGAGCGCGTCCAGTCCAGTACTGGCCGTAATGCCCGGCGGAAGATCGTAAGTGAGTTCCGGATCCACCAAGGCGACTCCCGGCAACATGTGCGTGCTGCGCAAACTGACTTTAAGGCGATGCTCGGGCGAGGCGAGGACGGCGTTGCGCGTGACTTCGGAGCCGGTGCCGGCGGTGGTCGGAATTGCCATGAATCGCGCGGGATGATTCGTGAGCGCCTTGCCTTGGCCGATGATTTCCAGGTAGTCGAGCACGTCGCCGTCATTAGTGAGCATCGCGGCAATGGCTTTGCCGGCATCGAGCGCGCTGCCGCCGCCGATGCTAATCACCCAATCGCAATTTTCTTTTTTCGCGAGCGCGACGCCGTCGCGGACGGTTTGAATTTTGGGTTCGCCGGAGACCGAGAACGTGACGCCGTCCACATTGTTCTCGCGAAGGATTTGCAACAGCGGTTCCGCGCGTTGGATATTTTTCCCCGTCACCACCAGCGGACGTTTGGCGGCGGCTTTGATGATCGAGCCGGCGTCGCGGAGTTTTCCGGGGCCGAAAATTATCCTGGTCGCGGTGGCGAACTCGAATTGCATTACCAGCCCTTGTCGTCGGGAAAGATGTTGGTGAACCGCGTGGGATTGCGCGGCGCAGCCATCATCGGCGCGACGGCATCGCGCCACACCTGATAATGTTTGGTCTCCTTGTGCGCGGCGTTTGCTTCCGGAGTGCGATAGGCCTCGATCAGGACAAAGCGTGCCGGATCGTCCTGCTGCTGCACGAAATCGAAGCGGGCGATTCCCGGTTCTTTGACGCTTTCGCGCGCGTTGGCGACGGTGGCGTGTTTGAAGGCTTCGATGAATTCCGGTTTAACGTGGACCTGGATCTGGATGACGAGCATGAGATTTCCGCATTAAAAAATTTCGCCGGATTACAACGTCAAAAACTTCAGCACTTCCACTTCCTTGCGGAAGACGAGTTCGATGATGTTGCCTTTGAAGCGCACGGAAAGGGGCGCGCGTTGTTCGGAGTAATCCCAGGTAATCTTGCCGCTTTTGGCATCCAACCGCCGCAGGTCCATTTCCGAATTCAACATGCCGGGCAGGGTGGTAAGGCTGTCGGGATCGAGGTCGGGCGCCTGGTGGCTCGCGAAACAGAAAACAAATTTGCCGTCCACGTGCGACACGAACCCGCCGGGTTGGACGTTCCACAGCACCTTGCCGGTCTTGCAATTGATGTGGAGCACGGAGGCGTCGGTTTTTTTGCTGATGTCAATCTGGCGGGAGAATTTAATGCTCTCCAGGTCGGCGGTGGTGGAGTTCACATACATGGTGCCCTGGTCGTCGAAAAACAATCCGACGATGCCGATGCTGGGGACGCGCCAGCGCACATTGCCGGTGGCGAGGTCAAAGGCGGAAAGCGTCGCGGCGTCAAAAACGTATAACGCATCGCCCTGTTCAACGCACGGGCCCTGGCCGATGGAAGTGCCGTTCGGATCGCCGTTGTCAAAGCCGCTGCCGCTGCCGATAGGGTAACCGAGGTCGGCCTGCCAAAGTTTTTTGTTGGATTGATCCAGAACGACGAACATCTTGCTGCCGGTGATGATGGTGACGGTTTTTTGCTGAATCACGGACGGTGAGCCGACGACTTCGCCGACCCAATCGGGAATGTCCTTCGAGTCAGGGCGGTGAATGGTTACCTGGTAGCGGCTGACGTCCTCGGTGACGGAATCGCCGCCGCGGTCGCGTTGCATGTCGTTGAGGATTTCGTTGGCGATTTCGGTGGTCTTGGCCGCCGTGACATTGCCTTCCAGCGCGGAGTGGGCGGGTTTATCTTTCATGGCCTTCTGTGACACGAATTTTCGCTCGAGGACTTTCGAGGACCATTGGACGTGGCCGTATTGGCTGTTGATGAAGGAGCGGCCGAAGAAGCCAGCCTCGTCTGGATTCCCGGCGGCTGCGCGGTCGGCGTCCTCATCCTTCATTTCCTTGAGGAGCTGTTCCTGGTGCCGCGAATTCGAGAGCGTGGCGGGCAGGGCGACCTTCGCCGCGTAAGGCAGATTTTGCGCGTCCTTCGCGACTTTAGCGGGGTCCAACGGCTTGTCTGAGGCTCCCGGTTTGGTCGGGAGTCCGGCGCCGCCTCTCGTGTTGGCGACGGGTTTTGATTTTTGCGCGGCGGCGAGAACGGCGGATGGGGCCGGCTCGCCAATTTCTTCAGTGCGCGTTTCGCCGGAGGCGAGGTTGAGATGCGTGATGACATATTGGCCGAAGGCATTTTCCTCCGTGAACACCAATTCGCTGCCATCCATCTTCGGCCGCTCATAACTGTTCGGCAGCGCCAATTCCTGGCCGGCCTTGCCGGTGTCCCAATCGTAGCGGGTCAATTTATCGTTTTTGGCGATCCAGATGTTTTGGTCCTGGACGAACAGATGGAGCGAGCGTTCCATTTCCTGCTGAACTTCCTTGGCGATATCATCCTGCAGCGGGATGTGGGGCCGGTCGTAACCGTTCTTGATGGCGTACTCCATTTCGGACTGGTATTCCTTTACTTGCTTGGCGACTTCGGCGTCCAATTGTTCCTTGGTGATGACATCGTTGGTCCAGTTTGGCTTTTTCGAGCCGAGATCGTAACGGGCGAGCTGGAAGCCGTGGAGGAACACGATTTGGTTCTTGCCGCACAAACGCGAACTGCCCGCGTAGGCCATTTCCGGGAAACGCACGGAGAAAATGGAATGCGGCACGGAGCCAATCCACGCATACCAAATCCAGACGCCGAGCAGGGCGACGAGCAGCACGCCGACACCCGAGCCGATGAGCCCGATTTTCCGCCATTGCTGGGCTTCCCGCACGGATTTTTGCCCGGCAAACACCGGGACGTTGATGCCGTTCGAGGTGGCCTTGGCGCGGCAG
>DASXHY010000702.1:0-6929 GCA_036488095.1 Verrucomicrobiia bacterium
GTCCAAGCAGGACCTGGGAATTATTTTCGGAGTCGGGACGTGGGTTTACGCGCTCTCCTTCCTCATCAACGGCCCGCTCATCGATAAAAAACTCGGCGGCAAACGCGGGATCATCGTTGCGGCGCTCGGTGCCTCTGTCGCCAATATCGCCCTGGGCGTGCTGACTTATTTAATTGTCGTCAAACATCTCAAGGTCAATCTCGCCCTGTCTTTCTCGCTGCTCTACGCGGCCAACATGTATTTTCAAAGCTACGGCGCGATGTCCATTATCAAGGTCAAGGCATATTGGTTTCACGTTCGCGAGCGCGGCATCTTCGGCGCAATTTTTGGAACACTCATTTCGTTTGGTGTCTATTTCGCCTTCGATTGGGGGGCCAGCATCGTCAATATGACCAAGGCCGTTCCCGGCCCAACCGGCGGGCTGCAGGACCTCTTGCGAAAATTGTTCGTGCCGGTCGGCTCAACTTTTGACGCCACCTGGGCGGTCTTTTTTATTCCGGCGGCCATTCTCATTGTGTGGGTGCTGCTCGATATCTGGCTCATCAAAGACACGCCGGAAGACGCCGGCTTCCCGCATCTCGACACCTGCGACGCCTCATCCGGCCAAATGCACATTGAGTTTTCAGTGCTCGACCTCTTGAAGAAAATCTTCGCCAGCCGCCTGATGCTTCTCATCGCCATCGTGGAACTGACTTCCGGTGTCTTTCGTTACAGCATGACCGAGTGGTATCGCACCTTTGCGAAGGAAACGAGCCCCGTCGCATCCGCATTTTTCGTCAACCATTGGGGGTTGCTGCTGTGCCTGTTTGGGGTGGTCGGCGGTTTCGCCGGCGGAATCGTTTCCGACAAATTTTTCCAGTCTCGGCGCGGACCGCCCGCCGCGCTGCTCTGCGGCTTCGTTCTGATTCTTGCCGCAGTAATGGCCGCGGTTTTGTTCTCGGCGCCAATCGCCGTTGGCTGGGTCGCGGTGTTCATTGTCATGGCATCCATCGGCATTACCTCACTCATGTCGGGCACGGCGGCCACGGATTTCGGCGGGCGAAAGGCTACCGCCACGTGCTCCGGCATCGTGGATGGATTCGCCTACCTGGGCAGCGACATGCAATCGCTTTGTCTGGGAGTAATCACCACGCACGACTGGCAGTGGTGGCCGGTTTTTCTCGTGCCCTTTGCAATCGTTGGCCTGGTCATTTCAATCAAAATCTGGAAGGAACTTCCCGCCGCCACCCGCCGATACCTCACCGAAGTCGAAAGAATGCCGGGAACTGAACTTGCGGAATGGTGAGACCGAGATTGAGACCTTGGCCTTTGGACTTCGGCTACCATCGCGCCCAGTCGCAAAGCAATACCTGCTCGGGCAACAAATATCCCGGCGGTGTTTTCTTCAAGGGAAACGACGTCGGAACCTCGCCGTTGATTAAAATCCCGGAAATAAATCGTCCCCAGTTCAATTGACCGGAATGCAACCAATCCGATTGAAACCGCGCGTCCAGGGAACGCGGCGTGAGATAGAGTGCATGAATCGGCTTCAGCGCGTCGTTGATTGCAAAGAAACTTTCCTGCCACTCGACCTGATTTTGCGGCTCGGCGGTCGCGTTCAAGGTCATCCAGACACACTCACGGTCCCCATACCAGGCCACGGCCCACGGGATATCGCTCATGATCAACTCGTTGTCCTTCATGTAATGCGCGCTGTTCTGGATGACATCGGGCCGGTACGGCGGATAAGCCACGGGCCCGTTCGACGCGATCGTCAAATCGAAAATCATCGGCAGCACAAGCACCGCGACGAAAACCGATATCGCCACGTAACGCAATTGGGGGAATGGAAACTTCATCCCATCCAGCAGCACATAAAACAGCCCCACGCCGTAAACGATAATCACCGGGGCCAGCAGCACGAGCAGGTTTTCAGAATTGATTTCCGGCGTTTCGTTCGTCAATTGCGTCCGCGCCAGCGCTTCCGTGATCGCCAGCGTCACGACGCTGCCCACGACAAAATACCGCAGCCGGCGCAGTCCGACATTGCGAAAACCAACCATTAACCCCACCAGGAAGAACGCGCTGATCCAGCCGCCCGCCATTTTAAACAGGTCCTCCTGCAAAACGGGCATGAAGTTAGTCGCCAGTTTTCGCCAGTATAAAAAGAGAGGGAAATGCGGCAGGTCGGGCTGCAGCGAGCGTTGCAGTTTGAAGCCGGGATAAAACCATTCGATCATGTTGTAGCTCGCGGTTCCCAGCGGCTTCCCACTCAGAGCATAGTTACGCGCAATCCACGGCGCAACCACCGCCGCAAACGCGGCCAATGTCACAATACAATAAAGCACGCGCCGCGGACCGCCGAAAACGCACAGAAAAAACGCCACCGGAATAATCATCGCCATGAAAGCGTATCGGGTCAGCCCGCCGATGCCGGCCAGAACCCCGATTGCCAGGCTCAGGAACACCAGGATTTTCACGCCCCGTTTGGGCTCGCGCACTTCGCTTTCCCACAACGTCAGGCACCAAATCAGCGCCATGAAAATCACCAGCAGCAGCATGGTAGAAAGCCCGGAGACACTGAAACGCCACAGAATTTCGGCGCCCAGCAGAAGTACCACCGACAATCGCGCCACCGTGAAATCAAATAATCGTCGCGCCCAAAAATACACGAGCACCAGCAGCACCAGGAAAAGCAACTGGTTAAAAAGTGCGATCAGAAAATCCGGTTCGTATCGGACGCCTCTTCTCCCGCCCGGAGCTTTCGAATCAAGGACGCTCCAAAACGCCCCCTTCAACCCCGCCTCATAATGAAACGGCAACACTTTCATCAACCCGGCAAGCACGACGGGATAAACTGGCGGATTGGAAATATCGGGATGCGCGGAATTCAGCCGCGTTGGGTCTTTATCGGCGGGGTTGTGATTTTTCTGCCGCAGCAAAAACATGCTCAACGGGCGGATCGATTGCGTAGTGTACCCACGACCCTCTGCGATATTGCGCCCCACTTGCGCGGCATCGATCGCCGCGGGCGCCGCCATATTGTGATAGCAATGTATATCGTAACGGATCACCAGCGCCGCAACGGCCAGTATGAACACGAAATATCCGATGAAGCGGCGACCCAAACCGACTTCCAGTTTATGAATTGCATCCTGTACCACGTTCAACGTCTGCATATCAGTAATCCCCGAGCCCGTAGATGTGTAACTTGCGGTGCAGCGTGCGCCGGCTCATGCCGATTTTCTTCGCCGCCAGCGTCCGGTTTCCCCGCGTTTCTTTCAATGCCCGAATAATCAATTGTTTCTCCGCTTCCGTCACCGTCAAATCATTTCGCGCCAGCGCGCGTTGCGGGTCCGCCGCCGCCGCGCCGCCGCGCACCGAGGCGGGCAAATCGCGCGCGGAAATTTTTTCGCCCCGGCACAATACCACCGCGTGCTCGATCGCCGTCCGCAATTCGCGCACATTGCCCGGCCAATGATAGGCCATCAGCGTCTCAAGCGCGTCTGCGGTAAATTCATTCACCGCCTTGTTGTTCTCCTTTGCAAATTCGCGCAGGAAACTTTGTGCCAGCAAAGGCACATCGCCCATGCGCGCCCGCAACGGCGGCAGCGTGATTTCCACCACGCGCAACCGGAAAAATAAATCCTCGCGAAAAGTACCGGCCTTCACCGACTCTTCAAGGTTCTTATTCGTGGCCGCCACCAGCCGCACGTCCGCCACCAGCGTTTTGTTCGAGCCGACACGCTCGAAAGTCCGTTCGCCGAGGAATCGCAATAGTTTTACCTGGAGGGTGGCGTCAATTTCCCCGATTTCATCCAGGAACAACGTCCCGCCCTGCGCCTGCTCGATTCTCCCCACCCGCCGCTCGTGCGCTCCCGTGAACGCGCCTTTTTCGTGCCCGAACAGTTCGCTCTCCAACAACGTCGCCGACAGCGCCGCGCAATGCACGCTCACCATCGGCTGCTTTGCGCGCGGGCTGAGTTGATGAATGGCCTTGGCGATCAATTCCTTGCCCGTGCCGCTTTCACCCAGCAACAGGACCGTGGCCCGCGTGGGCGCGACCTGCTTCACCACGTCGAGCACTTCCTGCATGATCGGCGATTCGCCGATGATATTCTCAAGGCCAAACTTCGAATCGAGCTGTTGCCGCAGCGAAACATTCTCCACCTCGAGTTTTTGCTGGCGCAACGCCCGAGCGATGCGCATTTCCAATTCGTCAATTTGCAACCGCCCTTTCGCGATATAATCGTCCGCGCCGCGCTTCATCGCGTCCACCGCCACTTCCTCCGAGCCGTAAGCCGTCATCAAAATGCAGATCGGCGGCTTCGGCAGCGATTTCGCCCGCGCGATCAGTTTCATCCCGTCTTCGTTCGGCAATCGGAAATCCGTGAGCAACACGTCGAAATGCTCCTGTTCCAGCAGGTTCGCCGCCGCCTTCGCGTCCTCGGCGAGATAGACGTCATAACGATCCTCCAACGCCGCGCGCAATCCTTCGCGCGTCGTTTTCTCATCGTCAACGATCAATAATGTCGGTTGTTCGGCCACACTAAAAAATTCGGTCTTAACGCAAAGGCGCAAAGATGCAGAGACCCCAAGCAAAGTCACTCACAAAGAGCAGGAATGTACCGCAGAAACGGCCGGAACCTGATGCGTTCTTCGAACTCCCTCTCCTCCATGAAATGGAGGAGAGGGCCGGGGTGAGGAGGCGCTCTTGAAAGCGTCGAACTCTTACGTGAAAAGTTCTATTAATTTCTTCGCGCCTCTGCATTAAATTGTTGCCCCCGCTTCAAGCAGCCGCGGCTTGCGCTCGTGCAACGGCAGCCAGATGCGGAAAGTCGTGCCCCGCCCCACGTCACTTTCCAGTTCAATCCGCCCGCCGTGCGCGCGCACAATGCGTTGCACAATCATCAGCCCCAGGCCGCTGCCCTTTTTCTTGGTGGTGAAAAACGGCTCGAAAATCCGGTTAATTTGTTCCTGCGGAATGCCGCCGCCGGTGTCCGCCACGCTCAACCACACGCCTTCAGAACCTTCGCTCGTCCGCAACGTCAGCGTCCCGCTCCTGGTCATCGCTTGCATCGCATTCTTGATGAGATTGACCAGCACCTGCTGCATCTGCGTGGCATCCAGCGGCGCGAGCGGCAAATGCGGCTCGAGTTTCGTTTTTACTGACAGACCGCGATTGGTCAATTCCGGCCGCAACAATTCCAGCGTTTTTTCCACCACTTCATTCAACGAAGCCGGTTTCAATTGCGGCGGCGTGGGCCGGATGGCGTGCAGAAATTGCGTCACGATATAATCCAGCCGGTTGATTTCACCCTTGGCCACCGCCAGGTATTGTTCCAGCTTTTGCGCCGAGTCGTCACAACGATTTTCAGTAATCCCAGCCGGCGCGCGATTCTTGGTTTTCTCACCACTCGTCACCCGCCAGGTGTCGCTTCTGAGCTTCTTCACTTCCCGCTCCATCAATTGCAAATGAATGTGCAGCGCGTTCAGGGGATTGCCAATTTCGTGCGCGACACTCGCGGCCAGCAGCGTCAAAGCCTGGATGCGCTCGCTCTCGATGGCTTCAAATGTTTTTTGCCGCGCTTCGGTCGCGTCATGTAAAATCAGCGCCACGCCGGAACTGCCGGTGGCCTCGCCATCCAGCGGCGCGGCGTAGAGCCGCAAAAATCGCGCGCGCGGATAATGCACCTCGAACTCGTGCCGGACGACCCGCTGCCCGCCGGCGTTATCGAGTCGCGAAATCTTTTTCCAATCCAACTCCGGCAAAAAATCGGTGATCAAGTGCCCCTCGACACTCGGTTGCAACCCAATCAATTGCGTGACCGCCTGATTGAAATAAATTATCTCGCCGTGCTCATCCACCACCAGCACGCCGTCTTCGATGGTGTTAAAAAGCGTTTCGAGAAAGCTCCGTTCGCGCGCAAGCCGTTGGACCACGGTTTGCAACCCTTCCGTGTCCAACCGGCCAATGCGGCCAAGAACTTTGTCGAGAAAACTGGATTTTGTTGCCATGCAATAAGATGCGCCGCCGCGTCAATTTCTCATCTGTGACTATTTGTATCTTTTCCCAGTCATTACGTTCAATCTTTTAGCGCCAACTTGTCCCAATCTGACGGAAGAATTCTCGTAACGCAAGCGGAGACCTCCGGCAAAAACCGGAGCGCCCAAGCACCGCTTCGGCCTGAGTCGGAATTGGAGCTTGGAGCTTCTCTGGTGCTTGAATCTTGGACGCTTGGAGCTTTTCAGTCCGGCACCGGCGTTGACACTCCGGTAGCATTTTGCTACCTTAAGCCCATGAGTCAACCGGTTAAAGTCTCCGATACTCTGATGCTCGATGCACGGCTCACCGCGGAAGTCGCCGAACGCTCCATCGCGGCACAAATCGAATTCTGGGCCAGGCTGGGCCGAGCCATAGAACCCCTCCTGCGAGGGGACAAGGCCCTGGCCGTCCGCCGCGCGGGCGATACCCACCCGCTTTCGGAAAGCATTCGATCTGTTGATTCGCCAAAAGGTCGGCGTCGCGTTGTCGAACATCTCAAAACCCTTCCGTATCCTCACTACGAACCGGCCGATGCGCCCGGCCTGTTGGTCAGGATCGAAGCGAATGGCAAGCGCACCATCGGACGTTTCGTGAATCGCGAATTTCAAGTCGTTAAAAAGGCAAAACGGTGAAGCGAAGGCGCAGTTCCGCGGAAAGCGCCGGCGCATGGAACGAGTATTTGGATCGCCGCCCTATCATGGTGGCAATCGCCGGCCCGAACGGTGCGGGAAAAAGCACCTTCTTCGAAGCGCATCTGAAATCCAGCGGATTGCGGTTTCTGAATGCCGATGTCTTGGCCCGGGAATTGGATGTGGACCCCTATGAAGCGGCCCGCATGGGTGCCGCAATTCGCGAAGAACTGGTGGCGCAACGCGAGAGTTTCATTTTTGAAACGGTCTTCTCG
>DASXHY010000706.1:0-5178 GCA_036488095.1 Verrucomicrobiia bacterium
GCACAAGCGTCACTCAATAGGAATTTCATTTATCCAATTTCGGTTCGAGTTCCAGAGCCCGACGAACAACGCGCAATTGCATCGGTGTTGGGTGCGCTGGACGACAAGATTGAGTTGAATCGGCGGATGAATGAGACGCTAGAGGCGCTGGCCCAGAGTCTTTTTAAATCCTGGTTCGTGGACGCCGCCGCCGACGGCCTCCCCAAAGGCTGGCGCGCGGCGGCGATTTCAGAGTTGTGTGACATCAATGCGTGGACGCTTGGCAAAGGCGATGAACTTGAACACATGGAATACGTTGAGATTTCCGAAGTGTCGCGTGGCAACATCATGAACATCCAGTCTTACGAGCGCGGAGAAGAACCGAGCCGAGCAAGGCGCAGGTTGCGCCACGGTGATACTGTTCTGTCCACTGTTCGCCCGGAGCGCGGATCGTATTTCCTCTGCCTGAATCCATCGCCAAAGCGTCACGATTGACTGGACGTTGCGCGAGACCGCGCAAGCGCAAATCCGCGTGCTCGTGCGCCGCATTCTCCGCAAATACGGCTATCCGCCAGACAAACAGGAAAAGGCGACCCAAACTGTCCTGGAACAGGCAAAGCTACTTTGCGCGGATTGGGCTGAAAGCGGGGAATAGTCAGGGCTTGGTTTCGCTTGGTTTTACCGTCCGGCTGAAAAGGAAAAGGCATCAGTCAATGGCATTGTCATATTCCGGACTAAAAGGAAAAGGTGTCGCTCACGTGACCTGCGTCAAAGCTTCCTCCGCCTGTGCATCATCCCCTTTTGGGTGCTTGGACGCTTGGAGCTTTTTACGCCATTGACACCTATGCTATAAGTGAAGCGTCGAAAGGAGAGAGAAAGAGACAAATGAAAACAGGAGCAAAGCAGCTTGCGATTCGCGCTGCCTACCGGAGCGCCGGCGTCTCGCCGGCCAAGGCACGCCGCCGTCGTCGTGCCCAATCGTGCCCGATCGTACATGGGGGATACACCCCGGGCCAACTCGAAACCCAAAACTCGAAACCCGAAACATCAACGGTTTACCCCCTTTTTTGCACGGTATTGAACCCGAACGACATGGGTGAATATCCTGTTGACTTTACCCGGCGTAAGTCTAGAATGACGGCAGATTAACTAACAGTCAGACACCGGAGTGTTTATGAGACAGATTCGAACTTTTGCTATTGGGCTCGCTTCGTGTATTCTTGCCATCACCGGCGCAAATCAGGTTTTTGCGCAATCAACCACTGACGGCATCGCCAAAGTAGTCGCTCTTTCGGGTAATGCGCGCTACTTCGTCGCGGGGGATTCCACTCCGCACGCCGTCAAAGTCGGCATGGTGCTCAAACCCGGCATCACCATTCAGACTGCCTCGGGTCCCCTGAATTATGTGGACCTCATTCTGAACAACGCCCACGCCGTCGCTCCGCCGTCCCCGAGCCCCTCGGATATCGCCCATTACCAGCCCAAAGCCGAGCAGGATGGCATTCGTATTTTTGAAAACAGTGTTTTGTCCGTGGATAAATTGTCGGTGACGCCCACTGGCGCCGACACCGTCACGGACACAGAACTGGATTTGAAGGCGGGCAGCATTCTTGGCACGGTCAAGAAACTCGCGCCGGCTTCCAAATATGAAGTCAAGATTCCCAACGGCGTCGCCGGTATTCGCGGCACCATTTATTATCTCAGCGCCAGCGGCATCCTGAGAGTGTTGACCGGCTCCGTGGTCATGGCCTATGTCGGACCCGGCGGCAACGTGATCACCCAGGTCGTCAATGGCGGTGAACAATTCGACATCAACACCGGGCTCGTGACCCCCATCTCCACTGTGGATCTCGGACAAATAATCCGGGGTGCCCTGGGATTCGTTCATCCGATTACCATCCAGCAGATTAACTATATCGCGCCGGATCATCGCATCTTCTTCGTCTCGCCCACTCACGGTCTCCACGGTGATTTCGATCACGATGGCGATCACGATCATGGACACGGCGAAAACGGCGGCCCTGGCGATACCGACGCCGGTTAATCTGTCGCTGCTTTTTAAAACCAGAGCAGCCTTGTGTTGCTCTGGTTTTTTTGTTTAGTTCGCGGGAGTGAAGCTCAAGCCCGTCAAGCTGGCTCCCGCCTTGATTGCGGTCGGCGTGATCGTGCTCTTCTGCGTCCTGCGCCTCCTCAACCCCGACCTGTTCGAGCGCATCGAAAAAATCTCCTACGATTGGCGCGTCCGCCAGGCACTCCGCTTTCCCACCGACACCGCCACCAACCTTGCCTTTGTTTACATCGACGACGCCAGCATCGCGTACGTCAAAACCAACCATCTGGCCCACCCCAACGAAAACCTGACAGAACTCGGCTATCGCTTTGGCCTCTATTGGCCGCGGCAGGTTTACGGGCGGCTCGTCGAAGAATTGTCAGCGGAGAAAGCCAAAGCCATTGGCCTGGACGTCATCTTCGGCGAACTGCGTCCCGATCATCCCCCCGTCCAGATGGGCGATGGCAAGCTCATGGAATCGGACGAATTTTTCGGCGTCCAAATGCACCGCGCGAGCAATGTCGTGCTGGCCGCCACCAAGGATGTTTATCCGCCGCCGATCTTTGCCACCAACGCCGCCGCGCTCGGCGACATCAACACGGACAAGGACTCCGACGGAATTTTGCGGCGGGCCAAAGCGTTTCACATGTATCGAAAATGGCATTTTGCCTTTCAGAAAGTGGCGGCCGATCCGGATTACGGAGTTGATTTGAGCAATGCGAAAATCGAGCCTCGACAAATTATCCTGCCGCGACAAGGAGGCGAAAATGTCGTCATTCCGCTGGATGAAAATGGCGAGTTCGCGCTCTCCGCATTTTTCGGCGACAAACTTCCGCGTGGCATGGCCCCCAAAGCGAAGCCGTTCACCGACCAACGCATCTGGCATATGGGGATCGTGCTGGCTGCGATGCAATTGAATCTGGACCTCGACAAAGCGGACGTCGACCTCGCTGGCGGACGCATCGTGCTGCGCGGACCAAACAGCCTGGAGCGAACCATTCCCGTGGACGCAAACGGATATTTTTACGTGGACTGGCGCTTGAAACCGAACGACCCGCATCTTACGCAGGCGCCCATCGAGGATTTGTTGCTGCAAGATACCCAGCGTCTCCGAGGCCAAACCAACGCCTTGACCGATCGCTTCGCCGGCAAACTCGTCGTCGTCGGCTCCATCGCCACCGGCAATGACCTGCGCGACGAAGGCGCGACACCCTTGCAGCCGTCCACCTTTTTGGTGAGCAAACACTGGAACGTCGCCAACTCGATTCTCACTGGCAGGTTCATTCGCCGCAGCTCAGTGTGGGTCGACCTGTTGGTTTTGATCCTCACCGGAATCGGCACAAGCCTGCTGGTCTGGAATTTACCCGTACGGCTCGGCAGCAGCATGGTGTTGTTCTTTGCCGCCCTCTATGTCGGGTTCGCGACCATGCTCTATATTCAGGCACGCTACTGGCTGCCGATGGCGCTGCCATTTATCGGCACCTTCGGGATGATGTTCGCTCTCCTGTATGCCTGGCGCGCCATCTTCGAACAAGCCGAGCAGCGCCGCGTGAAATCGGTTTTTTCCCGCATGGTTTCCGACAATGTCATGCACGAAGTGCTCCAGGCGGAAAAACTCTCGCTCGGCGGCGCGCGGCGGGAAGTCACCGTGTTCTTCGCCGACGTGCGCGGCTTCACCGAATTCACCGACAAAAGCCAGGACAAAGCGGAGGCGTACATCGCTGAAAATAAACTCTCCGAAGCCGCGGCCGAAGCGTACTTCGACGAACAAGCCCGCGAAACGCTCGACACCGTGAACCAGTACCTGGCGCTCGTCGCCGATCAGGTGAAAAAACACGATGGCACGCTCGATAAATTTATTGGCGATTGCGTCATGGCTTTTTGGGGTGCGCCGACCGCCGTGGAGAAACAGGCGCTTTGCTGCGTCCGCGCCGCCATCGATGCCCAACGCGCGGTTTTTGATTTGAACAAACGGCGCTTGGAACAAAATGAAAAGCGCGAACTGGAAAACATGGCGCGCACCTCCGCCGGCCTGACACCCAGGCCGATGCTGCCCATCCTCCTGCTCGGCACCGGCATTAACACCGGCCTGGCCACTGCCGGCTTGATGGGCTCCGAGCAGGACCGGTTCAATTACACTGTCTTCGGCCGCGAAGTGAACCTCGCCAGCCGCCTCGAGAGTCTTTCCGGTCGCGGCCGCATTTTAATCAGCGAAAACACATATAAATGCCTGTTGCGCGACGATAAGGAACTCGCTGCCACATGCACGGCCCTGCCGGATTTGCAAAAACTCAAAGGCTTCGGCGCCGCCGTCAGAGTATATGAAGTCCCCTGGCGAATTCCCGGCTCGGATCCCTTCGATGAGGAATTCGCCACCAAAATTTTCGGCGACCCCGCCCTGAGCACGAATTTTCTCAAGCGTGAGAAGTTGTAATTTGTGACCCTCGGGACCGCGAATGCCGAAAGGTGCGCCATGGAAAACCTCGCACCTGAGAAGCTGGTTGATTTTGCCGGCGGTCGGGCCGAAAATGGACGAGTTCGCGAAATCTGTTATGCACACAACTGACATTTCCCTGTGGAAACACCGCCACGACTTCGCGGCCGACACTTCGTCTGCCGAGAAACGCACGCACAAAGTTATCGCGCTCACAGCGCTCATGATGGTGGTCGAAATCGTGACCGGCACGATTTTTCATTCCATGGCCTTGCTGGCGGACGGTTGGCACATGAGCACGCACGTGGCCGCCTTCATCATCACTGCCGTGGCTTATAACGTTTGCCGGCGGAATGCCAGGAACGTTCGCTTCACTTTCGGCACGGGCAAGGTCAACGTCCTGGGCGGTTTCACCAGCGCAATCGTGTTGTCGGGAATTGCGTTGCTGATGGCGGCGGAATCCATTCGCCGGCTTTTCGCTCCGGCGGCAATTCACTTTCGCGAGGCAATCCCCATCGCGGTCGTCGGATTGGCCGTCAATCTGGTGAGCGCTTTCATCCTGAAAGACGACCCGCATCATCACCACCATCATGGTCACAGCCACGACCACGCTCCGGGCTCCGGTCATCACGACTTGAATTTACGCGCGGCTTATCTGCACGTTCTGGCGGATGCCTTCACCTCGGTGCTGGCAATCACTGCATTGACCCTCGGT
>DASXHY010000017.1:0-3700 GCA_036488095.1 Verrucomicrobiia bacterium
TGCTGCCGGTGCTGAGGAATGTGCTGCTGAAGGGCGCGCTCGCTCAGGCCACCGCGGACGAGGCTTTTATCGCCTGCGGACTGGAACGCTATCGCCTCGCGCATGGGCAGTTTCCCGAGACATTGGAAGCGCTGTCACCGGATTTCATTTCAAAGCTGCCGCACGATGTCATCACTGGGACGGCTTACAAATATCGGCGGACCGACGGCGGAAAGTTCGTGCTCTATTCGGTGGGATGGAATGAAACAGATGACGGCGGCGAAGCCGCAATGAAAAGAGGTGCGCCGGAGGTGAACAACGGCGATTGGGTCTGGCAGTATCCGTAACGTTGCACTGCCGGCGGGACGCCGGCAGCACGTTGCTCACAAATTAACGTGCACCACTTTTGCCGGTGGGAAGCCGTTGAACCAGGTTGCGGAGGCGTTGCTGTAGGCGCCAATGTTTTCCGAGTAAACCAGGTCGTCGATTTCCATCGCAGGCAGTTCCTCGGATTGTGAAATGGTGTCGAGACCATCGCAGGTCTGGCCGAAGACGGCGCAGATTTCCGTCTTCCCCTTTTTGAACGCCTTCAAGTGATATTGGCAATGGTCGAAAATGATGCCGCTGAAGGTGTGGTAAACGCTGTCGTCGATGTAATAACAGCGTTTGCCATCGCGAACGGCCTTGCCAATGATGCGCGCGACGGAGGTGGCGGCGGTGGCGACCAGGAAACGGCCCGGCTCGGCGAGTATCTGGATGTCTTTCGGAAACAGCCGCGTGATTTCGGCGTTAATTTTTTTGGCAAGCTGGCTGAAGGGTTTTACATGCTCGTCATAATGGGCGGGAAAGCCGCCGCCGATATCGAGAATTTTGATTTCGTGGCCGCGCGATTTGGATTCTTTCATCACGGCGGCGGCCACGTTCAAGGCCTGGACGAAATTCTCGAAGTTCGTGCACTGGCTGCCGACGTGGAAGCTCAGGCCTTCGACGACGAGGCCGAGTTTGAAGGCCGTAAGCACCAGGTCCACAGCCTCGCCCGGATAACAACCGAACTTGTTGGATAATTCACATTGCGAGCCGGTGTTGGCGACGGCGAGCCGCAGAACAACTCCGGCGTGCGGCGCATATTTCCGGATTTTCTCGATCTCGGTCAGGTTGTCGTAGGTGACGAGCGGCTTGTATTTGTCGAGCGCGAGCAACGTTTCCTTGGGCTTGGTCGGATTGGCGTAGATGATTTTGTCCCAGATGAAATCCTGCTGCGCTTTCGGCGAAAGGCCCTTGATGTTCTCGTAGACGGTCATGAACTCGGGCAGCGAGGCGACATCGAAACTGGCGCCCGCCTTGTAAAGGGTGCGGACGATTTCCGGCGCGGGATTCGCCTTCACCGCGTAATAGGCCTGCACCTTGGGCAGATGTTTTTTGAACTCGGCGTAGTTTTTCCGAATCACATCGTGGTCGATGATGACCACGGGTGTGCCGTGTTGCCTGGCGATGCGTTGCAGCTCTTTGGCCGTCATAAAATTGCGAGGGTTGGCTTAGGGTGTTTTGCGCGAGGGCACAAGATTAAATTGAATAAAAAATGGTTTGTACGAATGTTTTCGGCGAGACGCCGAAAACAGCACGCGGGACGCGTGCGCTCCCCTAACAAAAGTGAAACCAAGCGCGGGGTCGCAGCGTCCATCGATTCAGTATGCAATCTACACCCCTACGTATTGCACTCGCCCTGCTTGTATCCACGCCTCTTTTCGCGCAAACGCTTCCGCGCGCGGATTGGGGTGCACCCCAGGTTTCCATTTCTCACGCGACTGGCAAATGGATCATAACCGGCCAAAAAAACAAGGTCTTCCTGGACGAAAAAGACCTGGCCATCTCCGTCCAAAACGGCTCGGCGAACTGGGCCATGGTGGCGTCCGGCCCGAAGGACATGATCGTCAAATCGCGCGGCGGCGGCGGGGAATTTCCGCTCCGGCTCGCCGATGCGGAGAAAATTGACATCGAACCTTACGACACGGGATTCAAGACGGGCGTTAAAATTACTTTGAGCGGCTGGCGGCATATTCTCGCGCCGGAAAGCGTTCCGCCGCCGTTGGACTTAACGCTCTATCTGACGGTTTGCCTTGAAGGCACAAATGACGAATTGGTTTTTGACGTGGCCGCAAAGGAGGGCGGCACAGTTGTGCGCGAGTTGAACTGGCCGACCGCGCTCGATGCGCGCGAAGTGGATTACACGCTGCTGCCCAGCGGGCGCGGGATGCTGTTGCCGCGCGATTGGCCGCATGAATATTTTCCCATCCGCCGTATCAAGAACGGCAAAGTGGACCCTTCGGACCACACAGTCCTGCAAAGCCACGTGATTGAATCGTGGTCGATGTCGTGGTGGGGATTTCAAAAGGGCAAATCGGCGATGATGGTCATTGTGGAGACGCCGGATGACGCGGCGTATCAATTCGCGCACCCGGCCGGCGGCCCGACGGTGATCGGCCCGCGCTGGCTCAACTCGCTTGGGAAATTCAGTTACATGCGCACGGCGCGGATGTGCTTTTTCGAGCAGGGCAATTATGTGACGCTCGCCAAACGGTATCGGCGGTACGCAATGGACGCCGGGCTGTTTGTTTCGCTAAAGGAAAAGATGACGCGGACGCCCATCCTGGCCGGACTGATCGGCACGCCGCAAACACGCGTCAGCATTTTGCACAATCAAAAGGAAGACAGCGATCGTTACGACCCAACGAATCATTATTCCCTGACGACCTTCGATGAGCGCGCGAAACAGCTTCGCTATTTGAAGGCGAGCGGCGTAGAAAAGACGCTGGTGTTTGTTTCCGGCTGGGCGCATCTCGGCTACGACCGCCAGCATCCTGATCCGTTGCCGCCGCCGGAAGCGGCGGGCGGTTGGGCAGGCATGAAACGCCTCGCGGACACGTGCCGCGAGTTGGGTTACCCGTTCATTTTCCACGATCAATATCGTGATTACTACGTGGACGCGCCGTCGTACGATCCGCAGTTCGCGATTCACGAGGAGGATGATTCGCTGCCGGCGAAGGCGGCGTTCGGCTCGCGGTTTGGCGATTGGAAGGAGGGGCAAATTCCTTTTATGCGCCATTGGGACGGCGGCAAACAGAGCTATCTCAACTCGCGATTTCAACCGGGGCATTTGCAAAAAAATTATCAGCTTTTTTTCGATCACGGAATTCACCCGGACGGCATTTATATTGATGTCATCGGTTATGTGCCGCCGGACGAGGATTACAATCCGGAGCATCCGACGACGCGCTCCGATGCGATGCGCGGCCAGGAGGCGCTGTTGAATTGGTCACGGCATAATCTCGGCTTTACGGCGACGGAAGCCGGCTCGGATTGGGTGATTCCTTATGTGGACTGCGTGAATCAATCCGGCAGCGCCGGGAAAACGAATTCCGTGCCGCTGTATTTTTTGGTGTATCACGACGCGGTGCTGGTTTCGTTCGGCACGCAGCGGACGGGTGGCGACAAAAACTTATTGCAAGGAATTTTGTACGGCGGTGTGCCTGAATTGCCGCCGGTGACCAGCGACATCGAGCCTAAGAGGATGGCGCTCATCAAACAGATGGCCGCGCTCAATAAACGTGTGGGCTTGCTCGAGATGACGGACCACGAGTTTTTGAATAAAGAACGGAGCGCAGAACGCAGCACGTTTGCGGATGGGACAACGGTGACAGTGGATTGGACGGCAAATACGGTG
>DASXHY010000029.1:0-2016 GCA_036488095.1 Verrucomicrobiia bacterium
CCTGATTCCGTTTCCCAGCCGGATCTCGCCCGAGAGTACCGAGCCTTTGCCGGAAGGACTGGAGCCGTGGGACATCGGCGAGGCGCTGGACGCAGCAGACTGGTTTCAATCGGTCCTGCAGAGTCCGCGCGTCATCCCCGGCATGACGACAGTTCAACGGGTCTGGGGCACGACCGAAGGCCGCGAGCCAAAACGCGAACCGCTCGACCTCGATCTCTACGTGGATAGCTCCGGGTCGATGCCGAACCCGCAGCGCTTTACTTCCTTTCCGGCGTTGGCAGGTGCCATTATGTGTCTCTCGGCGCTACGCGCGGGAGCACGAGTGCAGGCCACTTTATGGAGCGGGAAAAATCAATTTACCTCGACCAATGGCTTCGTGCGGGACGAAGAATCGGTTCTCCGCGTGCTTACCGGTTATTTTGGCGGATCAACCGCCTTCCCGATTCATGTCTTGCGCGACACTTATGCGGCCCGCAAACCAAATGCGCGGCCAGCGCACATCCTGGTGATTTCAGATGACGGCGTCTCGACGATGTTTGATACCGACGAACGCGGCGGGTCGGGTTGGGATATTTCAGCAATGGCGCTGTCGAAGGCGGGTGGCGGAGGAACCTTGGTTTTGAATCTGCCGGAAAAGTGGGCTGCCTCCTCAGGCGGGCCCTATGCGACCATCCGGCAGGCTCGCGCTGATCAGGAATGGAACATTCATCGGGTCGCGTCACTGGAGGAGTTGGTTGAATTCGCCCGGCAATTCAGCCGCCTGCAATACGGCGCAGCATCACAACCAGGCAACCGCAAGGAGGGTCAAGCCGCATGATTGTCGTTTGGCGAATTACCCAACACTGCAATCTGTCGTGTCCGTTTTGTGCTTATGACCGGACGACCTTCCGCCGGCGAAAGGATGCCGATCCAGCCGTCGTCCGGCGCTTCGGCACCGTGCTGTTCGCATATCAACACGCCACTAAAGACAGCGTGCTGGTGAGTTGGATCGGCGGCGAACCTTTCCTCTTTCCGTATCTGGCCAGACTCACCGTGTTTTTCGCGAGCGAACTGAAGCTTCGCGTCAGTGCGACGACGAATGGAACGACGCTCGGCTCCGCGAAGATTCGCGATCATATTCTTGCTCACTACTCGGAATTGACGATCAGCGTTGATGGTATAGGCCCGGTTCATGACAACCTGCGCAGCTGGCCCGGCGGATTTAGCACTTTACGGGAAGGAGTGACTTACCTGGCTGAAGCGAAACGCCAGAATGGACGCGGCCCACGATTGCGTGCCAATGTCGTTCTGATGCGACAAACCCTGGTTGATTTCGAGCCGCTTTGCGTAGAACTCGCAAACTGGGGCATTGAGGAAATCACTTTCAATCAGCTCGGCGGTCGTGATCGCCCCGAATTTTTTCCAGAGCATCGACTGTCCTCCGAAAATGCCGCGTGGCTCGCGGCGGAAATTCCACCGCTACGAGCCCGCCTCGCTAAACTCGGCGTGCGTCTGAACGGAAGCGACAACTATCTCCGGCGCATTCGAGCGAGCAGCCGAGATGAATTCATCCCGGTAACCGATTGCCGCCCGGGCGAAAGATTTTTATTCATCAACGAAAACGGAATTGCGGCGCCATGCAATTTTACGACACGCAATTATGGAATCCCGGTCGAAGAACTGGATGGTCCCCCCGCATTGCTTGAATTGCCGAAGCGTTTCGGCCAATTGCGAACGGAAAACGGGCTGGCTGCATGTGAGGATTGCCATAGCACCCAGGTTTTTGAAAAATTTGCCGCGTAACCAATGCAAAACGAAGGGCCTATTCTTGAATCATTGACTCGCCGCCTCGCGGAAACGCCCGCGGACTTTTTGGCTGAGCCGCGCATCGGCCAGACGGGTCGAACCAACGTGGCCGCGGTCGTTGGCGACTTGCTCCGATTGCTGGGCGGCACGATTGAGGCCAATCAACTCATTTCATTTTCCGGCCACGATGTACGCCGGGACCGAAACCGCCTGGCCATAACCCTCTTGATG
>DASXHY010000095.1:0-4652 GCA_036488095.1 Verrucomicrobiia bacterium
GAAATACTGGCCCTACAAACCCGCGCCGCCGGCGGCCAACACCGTCACAAACGGCGTCATTCAGGGAACGCTCACGAACGGAAGCGATGTTCATCAACAATTGCAGCAAGCGGCTCAAATGGCGGCGTCGATGACCCGTCCAGGGCCGCAATTGGAAATAAACACCAACGCGCCCGAACAGTTGGTCGTCCTCACTAACGAAAACGCCCGCTACACCTTTTCGTCCTACGGCGGCGGGTTGAAACTCATCGAGTTGTTGAATTATCCCGAGACCATTCCCTCCTGGCGCAATAAAAGAGCCCAGGCCAGCGGCCTCGCCTCCCTCAACACCTACACACCCTCGCCCACACTCGCTGTGCTTGACGGCCCTGCCGTCCAAGGCGATGGCATCTTCACTTTGACGCGCACCACCACCGGCATTCGCGCCGAAAAAACACTCACGAACGGCTTGACCATCGTGAAGGATTTTTCGCCCACCACGAACTTTTTGCTCAACGCCTCGGTCTGGCTGGAGAATCGTTCCACGCAATCGCTGTCGCTGCCCGAGCAGGAATGGACCATTGGCACCGCCGCTCCCATGAATCCCGACGACCGCGGAACACCCTACATCGGCATGATGTGGTCGGATGGCGATAAAACTTCGGACACGGCCGGAGCGAGTTATTTTTCGTCACACGGATTTGCCTGCACGCCCCGCACGCCACCCGCGGAATATCACATCAGCGAGACCAACATCGCCTGGGCTGTCGTGCACAATCAGTATTTCGCGCTCGCGGTCGTCCCCCACGATCACCCTTCGGGCGTGGTGATGCGCAAAGTGGATTTGCCCCAACTCGAAGGCGAGGCCGTCCAGAGATATTCTTCCAACGGCTACACCGCCGCATTGATTTATCCAGCGATCACCCTTTCGACCAACCAGATCGTGCAGCGCCAATTTGTTTTATACGCGGGACCCAAGGAATACAAAACCCTCGCCAGAGTCGCCACCGAGTTGAATAACAATATGGACGCGATCATGAGTTTCGGTCGCTATTTCGGGTTTTTCTCCAAGGCGCTGCTGCTGACCATGAATTTCCTTCACGCGGCGATAAGGGTTCCCTACGGCTGGGTGATCGTCCTCATCACCGTGCTGTTGCGAGTGGTCTTCTGGCCGCTCACCGCCGCCGGCACGCGCTCGATGAAACGCATGCAAGCCCTGCAACCGCAGGTCAAGGCCATTCAGGAAAAATACAAAGACGACCCGGTGAAGGCCCAGAAAAAGCAGATGGCGCTTTGGAAGGAAAACAAAGTCAATCCCATGGGCGGCTGTCTTCCGGCGTTGATCCAGATGCCCGTGTTCATCGGTTTTTACTCCATGATCCGCACCGCCATCGAATTGCGCGGCGCGCATTTCCTTTGGGTGACCGATTTGTCCAAGCCCGATACCTTGTTCCTCATCCCCGGAATCAATTTCCCGTTCAACCTCCTTCCGCTCCTCATGGTCGGCGTCATGGTCTGGCAGGCCCACCTCACCCCGCCATCGCCCGGCATGGACCCCGCGCAGCAAAAGATGATGCGTTACATGCCCGCCCTGTTCCTGGTGTTTCTCTACAATTATTCCTCCGGCATGGCGCTGTATATGTTCGTCAGCACCTTGCTGGGCATCATTCAAACCAAGATCACCAAGACCACCCAGGCCGCCACCCCCGCCACTCCCGTCTTGACGCCGCCCCAGAAAAAGAAGAAATAAACATCGCGAATTGTCAATTAGAGGCTCAAATCGCCAGTTGTCTGGCCATTTTGAATTTTACATTTTTAATTTTTAATTAAATCCCATGTCTGCCCAACCTAAAGCCACCCTCGAGAAAATCATGGAGTTGCTCGGCTTCATCGCCACCGTGGAAGAGCACGCCATGGAAGACGGCGTCCTGCTCGACGTGAAGACCGAGGACTCCGGCCGCCTCATCGGCCGACAGGGCCAGACACTCGCGGACCTGCAATACATCGCCAACCGCCTGTTATTCCAGCAAGACCCTGCCGCGCCGAAAATCATGGTCGACGTCGGCGGCTATCGCGCTCAGGCCCGCGAAGCCCTCGTGAAAAAGGCCAAAGACGCCGCCGAAAAAGTCCGCCGCTGGGGCGACGTGGTGGAACTCGAGCCCATGACCGCCTTTGACCGCCGCATCATCCACCAGGCATTGAAAGACGATCCCGGCGTCGAAACCGCCAGCGTGGAAGTGGAAGGCACGGACAAGAAGGCCATCCTCCTCAGACCGAAGCACTGACTGGGGAGCGCAGCCGCCCCGGCTGCGGTTCGGCGCGCCTCGCGCCGAACATCTGCGGCGTGGGAAGGCCCTGAACGGTGGGATGATTTCACGCCTTAAAGTGAGCCGCGAGGGCTCGTCTCACTGCGCCCGAGGCGGGCGCGCTCCCCCTCACTGCAACACATGCCCCGGAATCGAGCACGTCGGCGCAGTCCCCACCGCATTCAGCGTATAATGTCCGCCCCCCGGACACTGCGGCATCTGTTGTCCCGGCAAATAAGGCGCAATATCCGCCGGCGTCGGAACATCCGCGGCAGTCTTGCCGCGTTCCAGCGCCCATTGCTGCTTCGCGCCGTCCAACACCCGCAAATTATTGATGCAATTCATCGTGATCGATTGGTTCTGCTTCATCTGCAGGATCTGTTGCTCGGCCATCGTCCTGGCCCTTTCATCCGTGCGCGCCTGCACCTGCTGGATTTCCGCCTGGGACCGGTCCGCCTGCGATTGCAACGACTGCATCTGTTTCGTCATTTGCTGCTTCTCATCCGTCAACTGACGCACCTGGTTGCGCAATTTCAGCAATTCGTCATTGCCCTGTTGCATGGAGGTAATTTGCTCGCCCTGCGACGCCACCTGTTTTTGCGCCTCATCCAACTGCGTCTGCAGCGACTCGGCCTGTTGAGCCTGCGCGCGCGCCTTGGCCAACTCGGCATCGGCGGATGATTTGGAAAAATAAAGCGTGCCCGCGCCCGCCGCGCACGCCACCGCAAGAATCCAAGGCAAAATGTTTTTCATGGACCTAGTTCTTTTCCCTCTTTTACGGGCGGGCGTCAAAACAAAAGCGCCGTTCGATTGGCTCGCGATATGCTAAATCCAGCGTTAATCGAGATACGCCCGGCGCATAAAACGCCGCGAGAACCTTTGGATAAATTATGGCTTACAAACCTGAATTGGAAAATGGAGAAAACCTCCGTTACTGTGTGGCGCTTGCCCTATCACAGAAGGCACAACCGTTCCATTTTGCGGTGAGCGATCGGGCGGTGTACTGGCCGGCAATTAAATTGATCGCCAAAACCGACCCATATTATTTCCGAAGAATAACTCATGACCAAGTTCAGGAAGTCGAGATTCGCAAACTCCCCCCTTACGGATTTTGGGTGCTCGCGGCTCTTATGATTTTGGCTGGATTGATTACTTCCGTGCTAATGATGGGACCTCTTCTATCCAGGGAGCCCGGTGTTCACCGGATATCCGGCTGGCCGTTTGCGGTGCTGGTTGGCGGGTTTATCCTGCCGTTTGCGGCGAGGGGAAGATTCGGATTGAAAGTCACCACATCAAAAGAAAGTTTCCGATGGAAACCGCCCATGGTTGTGGACAAAACTTCAAAAGATAAAGTGGCGGAAACATTGAACGACATCAGCCGGGCGTGTCAGGCGGCGGGCCTTCGGGTGAAAGACGAACGGGAAAAGGCCGCGGTCGACTAGTTGGCGCGCCGAGTCGTAGCTCGCAGCGGAGCGGAGAGCGAAGACTGGTGCGCGAGGAGAGGGTCGAACTCTCAACCTTCGGCTCCGGAGGCCGACGCTCTATCCAATTGAGCTACTCGCGCAACTGCGCTGAAAATAGGCCATGCGCCGGCCCTCGGCAATCTGTTTTCCATATAAATCAAACCGCAGATAAACGCGGATGGACGCAGATTCTGAAGGGACCAAGACTTTTTTCTCGTGCAGAGATGTGCCCCTATAAAGTGATGCTGATGATCAAACAGGCAAATGCATTTCCGGTTTTCCATCTGTGTTTATCTGCGTTCATCTGCGGTTTGAAACTCGGAATTTAATCCTTCACCAACGTCCCATCCGAGCGCAAGTGGTACACTTGTCCGCGCCATTCGATGCGATTGCCCACAAACGCGCACAGCCAGATCGCGGCTTGCAGCACGTCTTTAATGGGCACCAGCCAGAAATAGCGCAGTGGCCTCGAAGAAGGACTCAACCGGCGTTGCAGGTTGGACGCGATACCCATGCGCACGATTATGAACAAGCCGCCGCAGAGCAGGCCGACGTGCAGGTTAAGGTTCCAAACGTCGAAAACATACCTGGCGCTGGAAAAATGCACGTGCGAGGTGCGGATGGTTTGCGCGAGGCCAAAGGCGAGCAAGAGCAAAGCCCAAAACCCCGCATTGCTCAAAATGCTGAAAAAATACGGCGCCGGCTGACACACGCGAATTGTCCGCGCCCAGCGCAATTGATGCTTCCACACCGCGCGCCACCCCATCGGCGGGTCCCAGCATTCTACGACGATCGGCGAGAGCACAATGCGATGCCCCTTGCGCGCGATTCGATTGCCGAGTTGATAATCGTCTGCGAGACAGTTCGCGAGAGACTTGAACCCGCCGATTTCCTCCACGCATTT
>DASXHY010000141.1:0-2985 GCA_036488095.1 Verrucomicrobiia bacterium
GGCCACGGCGGCAAAGGTTCCTATGTTGGCTGGGCTGAGTATGATGGGCACCCCCCGCTCGCCACAGGGGATAGGCGGCGAAGAACCCCCGCCCGTCGTCGTCCGCAACGACTTCCGCTCCACCGTTTTCTGGCAACCGGACATCGTCACGGATAAAAACGGCAGCGCCACCGTGAAAGTAAAATATCCCGATTCGCTCACAACTTGGAAGGCAACCGCGCGCGCCGTCAGCGACGTGAACCAATTCGGCATCGCCGAGACCAACACCGTCACGAAGCAGCCCGTCATCGTCCGCCTCGAAGCCCCAAGATTTTTTGTCGTCGGCGATACCGTCACAATCTCCGCCGTCGTGAACAACAACACCAGCGAACCAATGGACGCGCGGGTAATTCTGGACGCCAGTGGTCTCACTGTAGGACAGGCGTCTCGCCTGTCTCCATCTAAAAATGATTCAAACAATATGGAGTCAGGCAAGATGCCCGACCTCCGATTAAAAGTTCCCGCCAACGGCGAAGCCCGCGCCGACTGGGTGGCGCAGATCAAAACGCCCGGCGAAGTAAAATTAAAAGTCACCGCCCGCGGCGCCAAATACGCCGACGCCATGGAAAAAACCTTCACCGCCTACGAACACGGCATCGAAAAATTCCTCGCCAAATCCGGCAAGGCGCGCGGCAGTGACATCACCGTGAAACTCGATCTTCCGCACGAGCGCAAACCCGGTTCCACTGTGTTGTCCGTCCAGGTCACGCCCAGCATGGCCGTCACGATGCTCGACGCGTTGCCCTACCTCGCTGATTACCCTTACGGCTGCACCGAGCAAACCATGAGCCGTTTCCTGCCCGCCGTCATCACCGCGAAAACATTGCACGACCTCGGCCTGCAACCCGAAGACGTAATGGGCCGCGCCTTCGGCGGCATCGAAACGAATTCCGCCGCCGCCACGCATCCTCACGGCAAAAAGAACCTCGAACAGTTGAACGACATGACCGATGCCGGCTTGAAGCGGCTCTATGATTTTCAACACAGCGACGGCGGCTGGGGTTGGTGGAAGGAAGGCGACAGCGACCATTGGATGACCGCTTACGTGGTCTGGGGCATGTCGCTCGCGCGAGATGCCGGCGTCGACGTCAAAACGGAAACGCTCCATCGCGCCGCAAAATATCTGGACGAACATCTCGTCGAGGAAGAAGAGAATCCCGATATGCAGGCCTGGATGCTCCACGCCTTCGCGGCCTATAAACACAATTCCGGCTCGCCCGGAAAATTCACCGCGAAAGCCGAGGACAATTTGTGGAACCATCGCGACGAACTGAACGCCTACACCCGCGCGCTCTTCGCCCTGGCCGAACACAACCTCGATAATTCCGCCCGCGCAAAAACTCTCGTGGAAAATCTCGCCAACGGCGTAAAGCGTGACGACCGCCCGGATACTTCGATACTGATCCAACCCGCAACTCAAAACTCAAAACTCGAAACCATTCAGGGCACGGCCCACTGGGGCGAGGACGGCATCTACTGGCGCTGGTCCGACGGCGGCGTGGAAGCCACGGCCTTTGCCTTGCGCGCCATGCTCGAAATTGATCCCACGAACCAACTCATCGAACCGGTCACGAATTGGCTCATCAAGAACCGTCGCGGCGCGCAATGGAACAGCACGCGCGACACCGCCATCGTCGTGCTCGCGCTGAACGATTACCTGCGCACCAGCGGCGAATTGAAAGGCGACCTCGAATACGAAGTGCTCGTGAACGGCACTTCCATCGCGAAGAAAAAAATCACCGGCACGGATATTTTCAACGCCCCGAGCCGCTTCGCCGTCGATCCCAAACTCATCCGGGACAGCAATTCGGTTCGCATCGTGCGCAAGAGCGGCAGCGGGCCGGTTTATTTCGCCGCCGAAGCAAAATTTTTCAGCACCGAAGAGCCGATCACTCCGGCGGGCAATGAAATCTTCGTCAAGCGCGAGTATTACAAACTCGCCGAGCGCCCCACGCTCCTCAAAGGCCTCGTTTACGACCGCGAACCGTTGCGTGACGGTGACACCGTCAAAAGCGGCGAGCGCGTGCAAACCGTCCTCACGATCGAAGGCAAAAATAATTACGAATATCTGATCTTCGAAGATTTGAAACCCGCCGGTCTCGAAGCCGTGGAAGTGCGCAGCGGCGAATCCTTGTATGCCCGCGAGCTGAAATCCGGCGCCATCACGCGCAAATTCGCCACCAACAACGCTCCTGCCCAACAGTCCTATCTAGTGAAATCCGGCGATACCCTCAACAGAATTGCGCGCGCCAATCGCACCTCCGTCGCCGCGCTTCGCCAGGCGAACACTCTTTCCGCGTCTCCCATTCGCCCCGGCCAGCGGCTGATTATTCCGCGCCCGCCCGAGGCATCGGATTCCGATTACACTGGCCGCACGCGCTGGGTTTATCAGGAATTGCGCGACCGCAAAGTCGCGTTGTTCATCGATAAACTGCCGGAAGGCGTCTGGGAACTTCGCTACGATTTCCGCGCGGAAGTTCCCGGGCAATTTCACGCGCTGCCGGTGCTCGGCCAGGCGATGTATGTGCCGGAAATTCGCGCCAACAGCGCCGAGTTGCGCATCAATGTCGAAGACGCACAAAAGTAGAAAGGCCAATATGAAAAAGAAAATGATGATAATGCTGCTGTGCGCGGCAGCGGGTGTTGCCGTGATTTCCTTTGCCGACATCACGCCCGGCGAGAAACCTGCGGCAAACGCCGAGATGGCACAGATGCGGGACGAACTTAACCAGCTCAAGGCAAAAGTCGAAATGCTTGAATTTCGCACCAAAAGCCTGGAGTCCACCGTGGCACAACTGAAACAGCCGCCCCACCTGATGCCGTTGAATTCTCCACAGGGAAATCTGTTGTGGCGCCAACCGCCTTCCGAACTCACGCCGCCGAAAATTTGGGGTGAAAAAGAAGTGAACGGCTGGACATTCTACATTGTCCCTTGTGAGCAGCAGG
>DASXHY010000162.1:0-8873 GCA_036488095.1 Verrucomicrobiia bacterium
CGGCAATTTCGAATTCTATCTCGGCTGGCGCGTCGGCGGGAACTTTGGAATCAAGTTCAACTGGCATAAGGACAAAAGGAAAACCGCGCCGATGAAACAGTGATCGTCGCGGCCGGGCTTGGCTCACGAAGCTCGAAAACAAATTCGGATTCTATGGTCAAGCACTATCGGATTTGAAATACTTTTCTCGCATGGACGAAACAAGCAAGACCAACGGGGCCGCACCGTGGCTCATTTTGATTATTATTTTGGGCTTTTGTCTTCGCATGACGGGCCTGGCCTGGGGACATGGCTATTCCCATTTCGCCGCAGTGGACTCTTTCGAGGCCTACTCGTTTACAGTTGATTACGGTCTGGGCGAACCTCGCGCGCAGTATATCGGTCAGCCGAATTATAACGGTCACTCGAAACTTCCGGGACCATTGTGGGCGCTCTTTTGTTTCGCGGGACAACGTTTTTGGGGTTCCATCGATGGGGCAATTTTCTTTACGATTATTGTGAACACCGCCGCCATCTATCTCATTTATCTTCTCGCGCAACGGACTCTGGGATCCTCCTGTGCCCTTTTGACGGCGTTGCTCGCCGCCACCTTGCCGTTTCCCATTTATTATTCCGCCTTTCTCTATAATCCAAACGTAATGCCGTTCCTCGGCGCACTGTTGTTTCTCGCGCTTTGGCATGTCGTCCGAACTGACCGTTCGCCGCGCATCTTCTGGGTCGCGCTGATACTTCTGATCATGCCACAGTTTCATTTTTCAGTATTCGCCGTCCTGCCGGCAGTGGCGGTCATTTTTGCCATCTCTCCGGCACGCTTGAATGTTCGTTGGTTGTTCGGCGGGGTGCTTGCGGGAGCATTTTTTTACATACCTTACTTACGGGGCGAAATGGCCAATGGCTGGCAAAACACCCTCGCCATGCGAACCGGAAAGGCGGGGCATTGGTGGGGTGGGCTGAAAGCGGTGATAGCCCCATGGAATCTCCTGGTGGATTATGTCCCTCAATGGACCCGCAGCTTTAATGACTATCGCCAGATGGGAAATGCATGTTTCGGTTGGTTCGGTGTGTTGCTCGCGTTAAATATTCTCTCAGGTATTGTTGCGATTCTTTTGCTCGTTGGAGTGATCCTGGAAATCAAAAAAGCGATGCGCGGCTGCTGGCGTTCACCGCGCGACGCCTTTAAGCATGCACCAGGCATCGTCTTTTTGTCGGTGCTTGTTGTAGTGCCGCTGCTTTGTCTGCTGATCGGCCGGCAATCTTTTCACGTGCGTTACAGCATTGTGTTACTGGCGCCGCTGCTGAGCCTGGCCGGGTTCTCCGCCGTGAAGTTGTCGGCGCAGCCACGATGGGGGCGCTACTTTATCGGCGCCATCATCGTGGTAATCGTGGGAAACCTTTGGTTAATGCCGGCCTTTTACTGGCATCAGGGTACTCGCATTGAACAAAGCAGCGATATGTTTTATGCCAGCTTTCGTAATCTCGAAAGCGTCTATCAACGTCTTAAGGCGCATGCCGGATCGAATCAATCCGTGCAAGTCGATGACTCGGATTACCGGCTGGCCACTCCGAAAAACATTGGAGATCGCGGAAACGTGATGCTCATCCGCCGTTACGTCGCAGTTCGTGAAAAGGAATCCGTGGCAGTATCCCAAACTCAGACCAGGCCGGTGATTTACACCGTGTGCGAGGCGGACCAGGTTGGAGCGCGTGATGCTGCAGTCGCTTATCGTGCCCACGGCATTGCATTGGTTCAAAAACAGGCCGCTCAATGAGCATTGATTCTTCGGGTTCAATGCTGAAAGCGATTTGGGGATCCCGATGCGAACGAGAACTCGCGGAGCGTTTTCAATTCCTGCCGCCGCCACGCGTCGCGACTACCGGGATGCACCACCAGGATTCCATTGGGTTTTTCCAGGCAGGCGGCGAACCGTGGCAGATACTTCGCGTAGTGCTGCCATTCTCGAAAATCGTAGATGCCCGCGAAGCCGTCGTTGGTAGCCACATTTGCCGCGTGGAGTCGTTTCCGAGTTTGCGCGCCGAAAGCTCCAATTAACGCGGCTTTCAGCCATGGCAGCCGGTTCCTGCGGATTTTCTTCAGCGGCAGATAAGTATTGCGAACGTAAGGCCGTGCACCTGAGGGAAGGCTTAACACAAAATCCAGCAAACCCTCCCGAACACCCGGGAGTTGGTGCACATGCAGGTGGCCATCGATAAAGTCAGGCCTTCTTCCGCACTTATCAAAGAAAAGGTCATATTGGGTCGAAACCTGCGAAGCGATCTCTTGTGCCGCGACCTGACCGGCTAAAGCACGCCGAAAGAGATTTCCGAAGGATGGAAAAATCCACGGCAACGTTCCGGCCCGTAAAGTGGCAAGGGGCAGACCTTCATCGGTCAGGCAAAAATGGAGGCCAATATCCACGGGCACCTCGTATTTTCGCAACTCACACAATGATTTAGTGGTGCATCGCTCAAAAACAACCATGCAAGAGACGGCGCTGAGTTTTCTCGCGCCGCAAAGGTCGAGAACAGCGTGGTCTATGTCATCACTCAGACCGTAATCGTCTGCACAGAGAATCATTAATGAGGAAGGCAGTGTACCCGTACACCCGGAAAAACCTCTCCATTAAAATTCTGTCATCTCCGGATTGATTATTGAAATTATCGGGCGCATTATGTTTGCTGTAATCTGTGGATCCGACTTGTTTATTTGTAGTCAACGGGCTTGGCATGGGCAATGGCACCCGTTGTTATGCCGTAATGGAACATCTGGCGGACCTAGGCTGCGAGATCCATGTGCTGACCTCCGGGAACGGGCTGGCCTACTTCCGGGACAAAAAGATCGTCAAGTCGTTGACCTCGATGGAATCTTTTTATTATTCGGGAAAGAATGGCGGGGTCAGCGGCTGGTCCACCCTGAAGTCCTTCCGTTCGCTGGCCGCAGTCGCCAAAACTAAACGAGCGCAATTGTCGGGCTTGCTCGACAAAATCCGGCCCGATGTGGCGATCATTGATTCTGAGTACGCCCTCGCTCCGCTTCGCCGGCGGCGAATTCCGATCGTTGCCCTGAACACCTCGGAGATGATCGTCACCGAGTATCTCAAATGCCGGCACATCCCGGCCGGCATTCGCAGCCATTTTTGGTTCGTCGAATTTTCGGATTACCTGTTCCACAAACATTATTGTGATCTGGTACTCAGTCCGTTTCCACTGCGCATGCCGACGCGGCATCGCAAATTTCGGCGGATCGGCTTGATTGCCCGGCGCGACATCAAGAAAAAGGCGGCGCCGTATTCGGTGAAGGGTTTTTCCTCGCCGCGCCAGCTCCGCCGTGTGGTCTTCATGCTCAGCGGTTCCGTTCACGCTTCCAACATCCATTTTGATGAGCAGGAACTGCCTTTCAAAATCGACGTAGTGGGACGGCCGGGTGAGTCGCGCGGAAATGTCACCTATCATGGCCGGCAGATGGACAATACCGATTTGCTCACCCAGGCCGACGCTTTGGTGATCAATGCAGGTTACTCCGCGGTGTCCGAGGCGTTCGTACTTGGCAAACCCGTCTTCGTTGTGCCGGTTCCCGGGCACGCGGAGCAATTTGTAAATGCGCGCCTCGTACGCGAGCTGGGACTCGGATTTATCGCAGCCGAAACCGATGTCGTGCGCCAACTCCTTGCCATGTACGAGCAAGACCGATGGATTGATTTGAAACCGAAGCCTGAATCGATTCAAATAAACGGAGCCGAGGAGGCCGCTCAAGCTGTTCTCACCTTGATAGGATTTCCCGGGTATGGAGAAGCTGTCAAAAATAAATTTCGTTCTTTCGAAATCCCCGCTGGGAACGTCAGGGACGCATTGAACGCACACATCGGCAATCGATAGGGCTGAACGCCATCGGTTGGCTTTAGCCCGCTCCGACAACCCGCGTTCAGAAATTACTAATCCCATTCGGTTAATCTTGCTCCCTGCTCACAATTGCAGTAATTTCCGCCATTATGGATGATGCAATTCCGCCCGCCACACCGCCGCCACCGGCATATTCACCGCCGCCGCCGCCAGTGATTGTCCCGCCGAGTCAAACGCGTCCCGCCAAGCGGGGCCGGGGCTGGATGATTTTCGCCATCATACTCGTTGTTCTGCTCGGCTTGAGCGTTCTGGTCAATCTCTGCCTATTCGCCGGCGGCGTCATGCGCACGGGCCGGGGAACCGTCGCCGTCAACGGCACGCGCGAGGCCGGGCCGCGCCTGGAAGAAACCATCCTCGAAGACAACAGTGCTTTCAGTAAAATCGCCGTGATCGATGTCAATGGAATCATCACCAGCAGTCCACTCAACCAGCAAGGTTACAGCATGGTCGATGTCATTAAGTCCCAACTGGATCGTGCCCGCGATGATCGCCGCGTCAAAGCCGTGATCCTCAAAGTCGATTCACCCGGCGGTGAAGTGCTCGCCTCCGACGAAATCAGCGACGCCCTCAAGAATTTTCAGGACGGCAAAGAGAGCAACGGCGCGGACCAGCAGCAAAGCAAAGCCAAGCCGGTCATCGTCTCCATGGGCAACCTGGCCGCGTCCGGCGGCTATTATATATCCGCTCCCTGCCGTTACATCGTGGCCAACAAGATGACCCTCACCGGCAGCATCGGCGTCATCATGCATGGCTGGAATTATCGCGCATTGATGGACAAGGTCGGAATCGCGCCCGAGGTTTACAAAAGCGGCAAATTCAAAGATATGCTGAGCGGCTCGCGCGAGCCGGGCGAAATCCCGCCGGAAGAACACGCCATGGTGCAATCGCTCATTGACGAAGTCTATGGCGATTTCAAGCAGGTCGTCCACGATGGCCGCGACGCCGCCCACCAAAAGAACCAAGAGGATGGCCACGCGCTGGTGGACAACTGGGCGGACTACGCGGATGGCCGTGTCTTGTCCGGCACCGAAGCTTTAAAACTCGGCTTCGTGGATAGAATCGGCAATTTCCAAACCGCCGTCGAGAGCGCGAAAAAAATCGCCGCAATTTCCGGCGGCGCCAACCTGATTCGTTACGACCAGCGCTACGATCTCGCGGACTTCTTCCACATGTTCGGCGAAAGCAAATCGGACGCGAAATCGGTCAAGGTGGATTTGGGCTTCGATGCGCCCAAGCTCCAGGAAGGCCACCTTTATTTCATGTCCCCCGTCCTTTCCCACTGACGTGAAGGGCGTCACGGTCATCGCGCATCCGCTGGTGCAGCACAATCTCACGCGGCTGCGCGACCGGCGCACGCGCCCGCAGGAATTCCGGCGCGTCCTCAGCGAGATGTCCGCGCTGATGTTGCACGAAGCGACGCGCTCGTTCGCCGTGCGCCCCGTGCCGGTGCGCACGCCGCTCGCCCCCGCGCGCGGGTTCCGCCTGCAACGCGAAATTGTCCTCGTGCCCATTCTCCGTGCCGGACTCGGCATGCTCGATTCCATCCTGCAATTGATTCCGAACGCCCGCGTCGGTTTTATCGGCCTCAAACGCGAAGAAACCACTCAACAGGCCATGTTCTACCACAAAAGCCTGCCGCCCGATTTGAGCAAGTTTGAGGTCGTTCTCATCGATCCCATGCTGGCAACCGGCGGCAGCGCCGTGGCCGCCATGGACTTGCTTTCCGAACTCGGCGCCAGGCATGTTCGCATGGTCAACCTGATCGCCGCGCCCGAAGGCATCCGCCACGTGCGCGCGCATTACCCGCGGCTGCCGATTTTTACCGCCGCCGTCGACAAAAAACTGAACAACAAGGGTTACATACTTCCCGGCCTCGGCGACGCCGGTGACCGCCTCTTCGGCGTCGGACCCATTTGACTCGTTTAACGATTTAACTCATTGAACTCCGCCCATGTCTCGCCTTGAAAATCTGCTGATTGTCGCCGACAGCGACCACGACGCGAACATGCTTTACGCCACCGGCATGTTTGTGCCCGACCCGTTCATTTTCCTTCGGCTGCGCGGAAAAAATTTCATCGTGATGAGCGATCTGGAAATCGATCGCGCCCGCCATCAGGCGACGAATTGCCGGGTGCTTTCGCTCAGCCGTATTCAAAAGAAACTGGCCGCGCGCCATGCCAAACGAACCGGTTTCCCGCAAGTCATCCAGGCCATCCTGCGCGAAAAACGCGTCCAACCGGTATTCGTCCCGCCGAATTTTCCCCTCGGCCTCGCACGGGAACTGAAGCGGCTGGACGTGAAAGTGAAAGTCAAACCTGACTTTTTTTCAGAACGCGAATTCAAATCCTCCGATGAGGTGAAAAAAGTGAGCGCCGCACTTATGATGGCCGAGGTCGGCATGGCCGAAGCCATGCAGGCGCTGAAATCCGCCAAGGTCGGGCGCGACCGCCGCTTGATGTATCGCGGCGCCCCGCTCACCTCCGAAAAGCTCCGCTCCATCATCGATTGCGCCATCCTGCAGGCGGGCGGCCTGGCCGCGCACACGATTGTCGCCGGCGGAAAACAGGGCTGCGATCCCCACGAGGGCGGCCACGGCCAATTGTTCGCCAACGAATTGCTGATCCTCGATATTTTTCCGCGCTCGCAAAAGACCGGTTATTTCGGCGACATCACCCGCACCGTCGTGCGCGGTCGCGCGAGCGAAGCGGCCCGCAAATTGTATGACACCGTTTTGCGCGGCCAATCGCTGGCATTCACGAAAATCCGACCCGATGTTCCAACGGCGGAAATTCATGCCGCCGTCCAGGAATTTTTTGAAAAAGAAGGTTATAAAACTGGACGCCGCAATGGCCGCATGCAGGGCTTCTTCCACGGTACCGGCCACGGCCTTGGTTTGGAAATCCACGAGGCCCCGCGCATTGGCGCCACTTCCAAAGGCGTGCTCAAAGCCGGCCACGTCGTCACCGTCGAGCCTGGACTTTATTACCCGGAACTCGGCGGCGTCCGCATCGAAGACGTCGCCCTCGTCACCCACCGCACCCCGCGCAACCTGACGCGCTTCGAAAAAGTCCTCGAGCTTTAAGGTCCGGCGCCGAAGTGAGGGGGGTGGTAAAACTACCCGGTCAGAAGCAGGAATAATCCCCATTTAAGTACCCCCGTGGTTACTTAGAATCGCCGCATGACAACTCCAAAATTCCTATTGGCAATTCTATCGGGCGTGCTCGCGTTCGCTATTCAGGGACACGGGCAGACTATATATAACGTAACCATCAAGGGCTCCTGCCAGACCACGAACGACGCCGGGGCGATCGTCTCCCAAAAAATCACGAATAAATCCTTTATTCAGGATGCGATTACCGCGTCCGGCACGACCAATTCCTCCACTTCCTCGCTAGCGGTGGTCTATGTACAGGCTGCCAGCACCGACCCCAGCGCCCAGGGCGACTTCATTGAAGTGATCAACACCACCAACGGCACGCCCGTCTACACCAATTTACAGTTCATGTATAACAGCCCATTCCCGGCCGCGCTGACCAACGCTGCCGGCTCCCAGATCGTAATCGGCGCGCAGGTCATCCCGCAACCGCTCGCCGGCAGTGGTGACAGCCTCGGGGGCGCGACCATTGATGTGCGCAATTTGCCGAAAAAAACCCTGATCAATGGCACTTACAATTACACTGCTTTGCGCTCGCCGACTGGGACAGCCAACGACGAAGTGCTGGTTTGCCACGGCAGCTTCAGCGTGAACAAAATTTTCACGATCAAATAAACCATCGACTTTCCTGCCATAAATTGGTTCAAGCAAACGCAACGTTCCTCCGGACGTTGCGTTTCGCTTTTCTTGAAAGTAGCGCAGGTTGCCCAACCTGCTGTTTCGCAGACTGCCAGTCTGCGCGGCGCATTCAGTTCAAGTGCCCCGGAATAAAATTCACGTTTTACGTTTTACGTTTCATGCCCCACGCATCACGTTTTCTCCTCCAGCAACCCCTCCAAATCCAACCCCCGCGTATACATCTCAATCGCACCGTCCACGGTGCGCGGCCATTGCTCGCGTGGACGATCCCAATACAGTTCCACGCCGTTCCCATCCGGATCGCGCAGGTAAATCGCCTCGCTCACGCCATGGTCTGAGGTGCCTTCCAACTCGATTCCAGCCGCGAGCACACGGCGCAACGCATCCGCGAGCAACGCACGCGTTGGATAAAGAATCGCCAGGTGATAAAGCCCCGTCGTTCCCGGCGGCGGCGGCGAACCGCCCAGGCTCTCCCACGTATTGAGCGCGATATGATGATGATATCCGCCCGCCGAAAGAAACACCGCCTTCGACCCATAACGCGTCGTGACTTCGAACCCCAGCACATCGCGATAAAACTTTAGCGCCCGATCAATATCCGCAACTTTGAGATGGACATGGCCGATCTTTACCTGTGGATGGATCGCGCGAACAGAATCTTTCTCACTCATAAGTAAATCCATAATAAGGCCGTGGGCGCCTTTTCTTTGTAGAAGAGGAGGCACAGTCAGAGACTCGTCACCTCGTCTCCTATTTTTTGAACAGGCCTCTAAGTTCCCATCTTCAGCACCACGCGGAAGCGCGCCTTCCCGCTCATCATGCGGTCGTAGGCCTCCGTCACGCGCTCGAACGGGTAGATTTCGTTCATCGAATGGATTCCTCGCAATAGGCTGAATCCCAGCGTGTCCTGCGAATCAATGGATGTGCCGGAATACCATCCTTTAATCTGGCGTTCACCCATGATGAGCAATAACGGCGAAATTTGCATCGATTGCGCCGCGCCCACGATCAGCAACGTGCCTTTCGGCGCCAACCCGCCCTGCACGGCGCTCATAGCGTCGCCTGCCGTCACCGTCGCAAGAATAACGCTCGCCCCGCCCATCTTGGTGAGTTCCACCGCCGGGTCCTGCGTCTGGCTGTCGATGTAATGAATCGCGCCCAGTTCGCGCGCTAGCGGTTCCTT
>DASXHY010000177.1:0-2511 GCA_036488095.1 Verrucomicrobiia bacterium
CTCTGTTCTCCGCTTTCCGCCTTCCGCCTTCCGCCTTCTGATATGGCCACTACCCAGATATCGCGGAGCCAGCGCTGAACAATCGCCAGTAAATCCATCCGCTGGCGACGGTATTCGGCCTCGATTGCCGCCGCGAGTTCCTCCTCCCATTTCTCGCGCAAATCTTTTTCCACGTCGTCGTAGCGTTGCAATGGAGAGCGGGTGGTGAGGCTCTCATCGATATCGGTCTTCATGGCGTTCAACTTTTGCAGCAGGACATCCATGAGGCGGTAACGTCCGAGCAAACTTTTTTGTTCGGCCGCGGCCATTTCGCTAAAACCCGCCAGCCATTCCATTTCGGTGCGCGCGAGCGGACGCGGGCCGTCGCCGGCAAAATTCAAACGCAGGCAGCGGGACACAATCGTTTCCAGCAATCGCTGCGGTTCCGTGGTCAGCAGGATCAACACGGATTTCGCCGGCGGTTCCTCGAGGGTTTTCAAAAAGGCATTTGCGCCCTGCACATTCAGGCGGTCGGCAGCGACGATAGTGGCGACTTTATATTCCGCCTCGGAAGGTTTGAGGTTGATGTCATGCATCAAATCCCGCATTTGAGCCACGCTGACGGTGCGCGATTTCGATTCCGGCCGCACCCAATGGACATCGGCGTGATTGCCGTTGGCAATTTTTTTGCAGTTCAGGCATTGATCGCAGCAATCAATCGCCACGCCGCCCTGGCCGCGCACGGCTTGCAGGCAGTTCAAGGTCTTGGCGAGCGTTTGGGCAATCGCTTCGAGCTCGCCCAAATCGTGCCCGGTAAAAAGATAAGCATGGGCGAGCCGCCCGCGTTCGAGCGAGCGCTGCAACAAATGCACGCCTTGCTGCTGCTCTGGAAAATCTTTAAATGCCATGCCGCAAAAATTTAACCGCGGATGACGCGGATGACACGGATAAAAACGAGGAAAGACGCCTAAGGGGTAAGGGAATGGACAGCAGGGGAAATCAAAAAGGGCCAAATTTCAGAGGAATGATTGTCAGGGGAATAAAAACTTGCTCCGGCTATTGTCATTTAATCCAAACCGGTTGGGTGAAGGCGCCGTTCGCGGCCACGTCCCATACCTCAAAGCGTATCCATTTTTGGCCTTTCAATTCCACCGGCGCGGTCAAGGTGCGGGAACCGAAATCCTGCGTGTCGGAAAGATCAATCCGCTGGCGTTGAACCGTTTTGCCATCGCCGGAAATAATTTCCGCGAAGGCGAGGGGAAATGTCCACTCCAGTTGGGCTCGCAATTCGGCGTTTGGGGTCGTGCCGGCATCGACCGTTTCCCCGCTATGCTTCCGGGCCACGGAAAATTTCGGAATCAAAATTTCTCCCGTGGTCGTGAAAAAACGCCCTTCGCGCAATGTCGTCAAGATCGGCTGCCATCCATCGGCAAATTTCGGCAATGAATCGAGTTGCAGATAGTTGATGTTCATGTGCCCGTAAAGTTCGTAATCCGGTTGCACCTGGAACACATCCACCTCGCCGAGTGCTTGTTTGTGAGCGCCCCACTGATTCATGTCGTCGAGCAAATCCAGCGTGCGCCAGCCCAGCCGGTCTTTGGAAAGGTTTGATGGCAACGCCTTCCAGCCCGCGCCCAGAAAATGGTCGGACTTGAAAAAATCGGTGTCCTTATAGCCATCCGGAAATCCCAGCGAACCCTTGATGCGTGGATGCGCGGTCCACATGAGACCATTCTCCAGTTCCATCAACCGCAACACGTCGCTCGGGTTGCCCACGTGATACACGGTCCCGTAACCGGGAATTTGTTCGCTGAACGGCTCATTCGTCGAACGATTCAGCACCCAGTAAATCGGCTTGGGAAAAAAGCTGAGCCAATGGCCGCCCAGATGCACGTTCGGCTCCTCGCCCGGCAGCAGCAAAAAATTCCCGTCCGAAAGCCGTGCGCATTCTGAATGCAGCGTCTTCAACATCGGCAGCCGGTCCGCGGTTTTCTGGGTGGGCGTCCACCCCTGATGAAATTCCGCCAGGTGAACAATGTTGACACCTGTCTCTTTGAATTTTTTCACAAAGCCAGGAACCTCCAATTCGGCAGGAACGCCGTTCGTTCTGTCCTTTTTCTGTTGGGCCAAAAAATCCAGCGTGTGCTCGATGTGATAGTGGCTGGTAAAGGTTTTGTATCCCGGCAATTCCTTGAACCGGTCGCCATGCGTGTAGGCCGCGACTTTCTTTAACGCCTCTTCGCCGTGACCGATTGAAAGCAGGTAAAACACCGCCAGATGCTGTTGCGTGCCGGCGGGGGCATCGATCCATGGCACCCAGCGTTTGTCTCCCTCCAATGGTTGCCGAATCCCGAAGCCGAAACCTTCCGGCATCACGCCGTAATTCCGGCCAAACCAGGTGAACTTGAAGTTCTCCGCGAAATCGAGCGGATAGAAATATTGGTGCGGCGCCGGGAAAATCGCCAGCGACCCATGCGGGCCTTCCATTGCCATCGCGCGATGCCCCACGGCCACTGGCACCGCGGCGGAGTT
>DASXHY010000180.1:0-2909 GCA_036488095.1 Verrucomicrobiia bacterium
AATGGCACGGGCGTCTCGCCTGTGCGTTGAGGACTTGGGTAATAACGAAACACACAGGCGGGACGCCTGTGCCACTATCTCTGAACGCGCGCGCTCCCGCCATTCGCCAACGCCTCAACCTCCTTCAACGTCGCCGTGCTCGTGTCACCCGGCGTCGTCATCGCCAGCGCGCCATGCGCCGCGCCATATGCCACGGCCTTTTGCGGATCGTTAAATTGCAGCAACCCGTAAATCAATCCGCTCGCGAAACTGTCCCCGCCGCCGATGCGATCCATGATTTCAAGATTTTCGCGGTTAGGCGCCTGATGGAATTTCCCGCCCGCCCAGCAGATCGCGCCCCAATCATTGCAACTCGCCGATTTCACCGCGCGCAACGTGGTGGCCGTCACTTTGAAATTCGGAAATGTCTTCACCGCCTGCTCAATCATTTTTTTGAAGGCGGTCACGTCAATTTTTGAAATGTGTTCATCCGCGCCGTCCACCTCGAAGCCGAGGCAGGCGGTGAAATCCTCCTCGTTGCCGATCATCACATCCACGTGCTTTGCAATTTCCCGGTTCACTTCCTGCGCGCATTTCTGGCCGCCGATGCTTTTCCACAGGCTTGGCCGGTAATTAAGATCGTAGGAAACAATCGTGCCGTGCTTGCGCGCCGCCTGCACCGCTTCAATGACGAGTTTCGGCGTGGTATCGCCAAGCGCGGCAAAAATGCCGCCCGTGTGCAGCCAGCGCACGCCGAGTTCGCCGAAGATCTTGTCCCAATCAAAATCTCCCGCCTTGAGCTGGCTCGCCGCCGTGAGCCCTCGATCGGACACGCCCACCGCGCCGCGAACGCCAAACCCGCGCTCCGTGAAATTCAAGCCGTTGCGCACCGTGCGTCCCACGCCATCGAACGAAGCCCACTTGATGAACTCCGTCGCCACCCCGCCTTGCAAAATAAAATCTTCGAGGAGGCGTCCCACGTCATTGTCCGCAAACGCGGTGGCTATGGCTGTGCGCAATCCGAAGCAGCGGCGCAATCCGCGCGCCACGTTATATTCGCCGCCGCCCTCCCAGATCTTGAATTCGCGCGCCGTGCGGATGCGGCCTTCGCCGGGATCGAAGCGCAGCATGATTTCGCCTAGGGAAAGCAGGTCGTATTTGCAGGAGCCGTGGGGTTTTATTTGTAGGGTCGCCATCGCGGAGTTAATGGATATGAGGCGGCGATTTTGGTGTCAATGCATTTGCGTGCGTATTGCGTGTTACGTGTTGCGTGAATGCGGCCCAACGGGTCTAACACGCAACCCGAAACTCGAAACTCGAAACTCGAAACACCCTCTGGCCAAGCGCAGGTTGCTTTGTTAGCTTCACGCATCATGAATTTTCTGGCCGGGACGTGGGTCGGTGAATGGATTGAAGGATTGGGCCAAATTGCTTTGCTCGCCAAGGAAGCGATCGGGTCGCTCTGCCGCTTCCGCATCGCGTGGCGAGATTTGCTTTACCAGGTTTATTCCATTGGCGTGAAATCGCAGCCGGTGGTGCTCATCACCGGCGGATTCATCGGCATGGTCTTCGCCGCGCAAACCGCGGTTCAATTCCACAAGGTCAAGATGGACACCGCTACGCTCGCCGCCGTGACCGTTGCCATGTGCACGGAACTTGGTCCCGTGCTCACCGGCCTGATGGTTGCCGGGCGCGTCGGCGCGGCCATCGCGGCGGAAATCGGCACGATGCGTGTGACCGAACAGATCGACGCCTTGCGCACGTTGGCCACGCATCCGGTGGATTACCTCGTCGCGCCTCGCCTGCTGGCGGGAGTGTTCGTCCTGCCCCTGTTGACCGCACAGGCGACCTGCCTCGGCATCGGCGCCGGATACGCGGTGGCCGTTTATCTGTACAACATTGACCCGACCTATTTGTGGATGAACATGCTGAAACACACGGCGAATACGGATGTCGCCACCGGGTTGATAAAAGCCGTCGTTTACGGAGGCATTGTGGCGCTGGTGGGCTGCTATAAAGGGATGACTTGCGGTGAAGGTGCTGAGGGCGTCGGCAGGGCCACCACCGAAGCGGTGGTTTATTCCTCCATCGCGATTTTGATCACGGACTTCTTTTTAACGCTGTCGCTGAACGCATTTTTCAACGGCGTATGATCGAAGTCCGCAATTTGCAAAAAAGTTTCGGCGCGCAAAAAATCCTCAACGGCGTCAGTTTGCGGATCGAAACCGGCGAGTCCGTGGTCATCATCGGCCGCAGCGGCGGCGGCAAAAGTGTCCTGCTCAAGCACATGGTCGGACTGCTCCAACCCGACTCCGGCGAGGTGTTGATCGATGGCGAAAACATCGAACCAATGAACGAGCGCGAATTGCTGCGCGTGCGCAGCAAATTCGGAATGCTGTTCCAGGGAGCGGCCTTGTTCGATTCGATGACAGTTGCCGAAAACGTTGGCTTTGCTTTTCGCCGCAACAAGCAGATGTCGCCCGAGGAAATCCGGCGAAGAGTGACGGAGGCGCTGGCGGTGGTGGATTTGCCGGGCACCGAGGACAAAAAACCTTCGGAACTTTCCGGCGGCATGAAAAAGCGGGTCGGCCTGGCGCGGGCGATTGTTTACCAGCCGCAAATCGTGCTTTATGATGAGCCGACCACGGGTTTGGACCCGATCGTTTCTGACAGCATCGACCACCTGATTTTGAGAGTGCGCGACCGGTTCAAAGTCACTAGCGTGGTGGTCACGCACGATATGCGCAGCGCGCGTCGCGTCGGCCAGCGAATTCTGATGTTGCACGATAAGAAAATTTACGCGGCGGGAACACCGGATGAAATTTTCAATTCATCCGACCCGATCGTGCGGCGGTTCATCGACGGCGTTTCCGAGCTCAGGGAGCCGGCATTTTAATATGGATAAAAAGCGTCTTGAATGGAGAGTAGGC
>DASXHY010000188.1:0-2092 GCA_036488095.1 Verrucomicrobiia bacterium
CAGTGGTCATCAATTTGAATCGTGGAAAAGCCGAACGGTTTGAGATTTTTTTCGGCAAAAGCGGCGGTTTCGGCCAGATGCTTTTCATCGGACGCGCCGCCGTACGGTTGCGAATACCAGGTGCAGAAAACGACGGGTTGCGGCGGCAGGTGGATATCGTAAACCTTCGCGATTTGGTCCGCCCACGATTCGAGGCCGAGCCGGGCGTCGTCGAAATAACCGACGGCCAGTATCTCCAGACTTTCCGTTTTCCCGGCAGGGATGCGCAATCGGCCGTAATCGATCTGGCCGCCGACGCGCACTTTGCCGTCCTCTATTTTGCTGAATAAAACACCGTCGCCGCGATCATGCGTGAGCCAGCCGAAGACCACACCGTTGCGTGTGGCTGGATCCGCTACCGCGAGCCAATCATAACTGCCGGGATTTTTGTCCGGTGCAAGCAAGCCGCCGGTGCCGAGCGTGGTCAAAGCGGATGCCGGCTTGTCGAGATTGACGGTCGCCCGGAAAGGCCGTGCTGTTCGCAGAACCGCTGGGACTGCGGCTCGGTTGCGAATGGCTGAACGAATCAAAGCAAACGGAATTTTCGGGTAGAGGAATACCATATCATCCCCGTCGGGGTACGAAATCTGGATGCAGCGACCGTTGCCGAATTTTTGGTCCATTGCACCAAGGGCCAAAGCGGTAACGCCGTTCGCCACTAAATTTCCATCCGTAATAAAAGAGCGCCCGGAAGATTTCTCGATGATCGTCAAACCGCTCCCGTCTGGTTGCACAGTGACGATGAGAAACTCATTGGTGATGGAAACGGGTTTGGCGTTGGCGACTGCCGCGGGTGGCGCGTTTGACGTGTCGCTGCGCGGCGGTTCCTGCTGGACGCGTGGCGCGGTCCAGTAACGCGCCGAGGGACTCGTGGCTGAGGCGGGCGATTGTTCATCCTGGGCGCGCGCAAGCGTGGTGGCCAGAATGAGCGCGCCAATTAGGAATTGTGAGCGTAGGGGTGTCATGAAGCAGGGGTTGGTTATTTTATCGCGGCAATTATGCAATGGACGGAGAATTTGAAGCGGCGGTTACCTGTGATTCCTTCGTGCGTTTGCAATAATCACGCCTCGCAGACTGGCAGTCTGCGATACGGCAGGTTGGCAACCTGCGCTACGGCGGAGGCTTACGCCACGGCCATCTCGCGGGCGGCTTTGGCGAGTTGCTCGTGACCCCAGCGCAACATTCTCTCTGTCGTTTCCCACGAGATGCATGCGTCGGTGATGGAAATTCCGTAGCGAATTTCCGAAAGTTTTTTCGGGATCGATTGGCTGCCTTCGTGCAGATAACTTTCAATCATCGCGCCCGCGAGCGATTTGGTGCCGCTGATGCGTTGCTCGATGATGCTGTGCCAGACGTCCTCCTGCCGCGCGGCCTGCTTGCCGGAATTCGCGTGGCTGCAATCCACCATCAGGACCGCGGGCAGTTTCGCTTGAGTCAATTTGCTCTCCGCCTCCGCAATGCTCTTGGCGTCGTAATTCGTTTGCAAACGGCCGCCGCGCAAAACGACGTGGCCATCGGTGTTTCCGGTTGTGCGAACGATGCCGGTGCAACCGTCCTGGTCGATGCCCAGAAAACTGTGCGGCGTGCGCGCGGAGGTCATGGCGTCGATGGCGATTTGCAAACTGCCGTCGGTGGCGTTTTTGAAACCGACCGGCATGGAAAGTCCGCTGGCCAATTCGCGATGGGTCTGTGATTCGGTGGTGCGCGCACCGATGGCCGACCAGGTGATGAGGTCCGCGATGTATTGCGGAATGATCGGGTCGAGAAATTCCGTTCCGGCGGGCAGGCCCATGCCGGTGATGTCGAGCAACAGGCGCCGGGCAATTTTTAAGCCGGACTCGATGTCCTGCGAATTGTCCAGGTGGGGATCGTTGATGAGGCCTTTCCAGCCGACGGTCGTGCGCGGTTTCTCGAAGTAAACGCGCATCACGATTTCCATTTGCGCGGCAAATTCCTTGCGCAACGCGTTCAGCTTTTCGGCATATTCCATCGCGCCTTTGGTATCGTGAATGGAGCAGGGGCCGACGATGACCAGCAGGCGCGGGTCTTTCTG
>DASXHY010000201.1:0-5172 GCA_036488095.1 Verrucomicrobiia bacterium
CGAACGGTCGCCGATGATCAATTCGCGCTGGCCGCGGCCAATTGGGATCATCGCGTCAATCGCCATAATTCCGGTTTGCACCGGCTGGCTCACTGATTTGCGCTTCACGATGCCGGGCGCAATTTTTTCCACGGGATAAAAAGCGGTTTCCTTGATCGCGCCTTTTCCATCCACTGGCCGGCCCAGCGAATCGACGACCCGGCCCAGCAATCCCTTGCCGACCGGCACCGAGAGCAGCTTGCCGGTGGTCTTCACCTCGGAGCCTTCGTGCACCTGGAGATAATCGCCCAGGATGATGGCGCCGACTTCGGTCTCCTCAAGGTTCAGCGCGAGGCCGACGACCCCGTTGCCGAAGTCGAGCATCTCGTTCAGCATCGCGTCGGTCAGGCCTTCAATCTTGGCCACGCCGTCGGAAATTTCACGGACGACACCGACGTTTTGCTTCGCGGCGGTCGTTTTGACACCCGCGATTTGCGCTTCAATTTCTTGCAATAAGTTGCTCATAAATTATTCGACTCGTGAAACGTAATTCGTGAAACGTGAATATTTCGAACGCTTCACCAATATTCACGTTTTACGTTTCCCGTTTCACTGCTTTTCCGTTTCACATTTAAAAACTTTCCACCAAACCTTCCAGCCGCGCCTGCACGCTGCCGTCATAAACATCGCTGCCAACCTTGATCCGCAACCCGCCCAGCAGCGCCGGATTTTGCGCGAAGGAAATATTCAAACCCTGCCCGTAAATTTTGCTCAGCTTGTTCGTCACCTCAGCCTGGATCTCCGGCGGCAGCGCCACTGCGCTCTCGACTTTGGCCGTGCGGCGTTCCAATTCCAGTTTCACCAGCCGATAAAAATGCGACAGGATGCCGATGTAACCGCGCGGCTTCAACTCAGCCACTTTGCCAGCCGCTTGCCGGGCGCGATTCTCATCGAGCACACCATTGACGATGGAACTGCGAAACAGTTCCTTCGCTTCCCGCCTGGCTTGTTTGGAAATTTTCATTTAACTCGATTAACTCGAAACTAAAAACCCGAAACTCAAGCGATCTGTTTCGCTGTTTCTTCCGCCAATCGCTTTTGGTCTTCCGGCGTCAAAATCTTGCCCGTCACCGTGGCCGTGGTCTGTACCACCAACCGGCCCACTTCACGCTTGAGCTCCACGAGCATCCGCGCGTGGTCGGCGGCGGCGGCTTCGCGCGCTTTCGTGATGATTTGTTCCGCGGCGGCGATCGCTTTTTGCGTTTCCTCTTCGCGCACGCGATTCGCGGCGGCGCGCGCTTCCTCAATCAACTTGTTCGCCTGCACGTTCGCCTGGTTCAACACTTCCAACCGGTTGGCTTCCGTGCGCTGCAATTCGGCTTTGATCTTCTCCGCGTTGGCCAAACCCTCCGCGATGCGCTGGCGCCGTTCTTCCAGGATGGTCAGCACGCGTTTATACGCAAAAAAGTAAAGCAGCCCCGCCACGATGCAGAAGCTGATGATCTGCGCGATAAGGTGCGGTCCGTCCACGCCGAATGTGCGGGCGGTGCTTTTGCCCATGTCCGCCAAGTCTCCGCCGATACTGCCAATTAAAACCAAATGATTCATAAAATTCTTGAAAGGTCGGGCGCGAAGGATCTCTCCGCGCCCAAACACATTTACTGCTACTTCACGAGGAAGATGGCATAGAACACGATCGCTTCCGCGAAGGCGATTGCCAGAATGGCCTGCACCAGAATCGGCGTCGCCGCGCCGGGATTGCGTCCCACCGCTTCCGAAGCCTTCATTCCGATGAATCCCACGCCGAGGGCCGCGCCGAGCGCCGCCAGACCGACCGTGAGATTGCCGCTGACGACTTTCGCCACTACCGGAGCCGCCACTTCACCCGCCTGCGCCAACATAGGCATTAACATATACTGTCCTTTCTTTTCTTCTCAACGGCCCCCGCGATTGAACACGGTCAGACCGCTGAAATTTTTAAATCAATGATGCGCCGCTTCGCCGTGCGACTCATCGTGCGGCGCGATCAACATCGTAAACACCGCCGTCAGGAGCATGAACACCAGCGCCTGCACAAATCCCACCAGCAATTCCATGAAATAAAACGGCACCGGAATCAGCCAGCCCAGGTGAGGCACCAACCGGCTCATCGCTTCCAGCATGTTTTCGCCCGCGAAAATATTTCCGTAAAGACGGAAGCTGAGCGAAACCGGGCGAAATAAAATCGAAAGAATTTCCAGCCAGCCTACCGCGAAAAAGACCACTATCATCAATATCTTCAAAAACCCGGTCGTCTGCCCTTTCGGCGCGAACAAATGCTTCAGGAAACCGATCGGGCCGTTCATTTGGAACGCCCACACAATCCAGCACGCAAAAAACACCAGCGCCATCGCCAGAGTCATGTTCAAGTCCGCATTGCCACCGCGGAAAAATGGTTCCGTCAACGTAAAATGTCCGCTCTGATCCTTTACCCCCCAGCCAATCGTGCCCAACCCGGGAATCAAACCGACCCAATTACAAAACACGATGAAAATGAAAATCGTCGCAAAGAACCAGAAAGTCTTTTTCACCAGTGCATGTCCGATGATCCCCTCGAGGAAGTTGTGCAGGCTCTCGACCATCCATTCCCAAAAATTCTGCGCGCCGCTGGGGATTTCCTTCATGTTCCGCGTCGCGATTTGGGCGAAGACAATCAATCCGAGCGCCACAATCCACGTCACAATCATCGAGTTGGTGATCGGAAATTTACCGACGTGGCCAATCTCGACCGCGTTGGGGGAAAGACCTTCTTCCGCATGCCCCGCCGGAGTTGCCGGAGAAACCGCCTCGGCGCAGCGTCCCATCAGCGGCAAACCCGCTAAAACAAGACAGAATAGAATAGCTCGAAATCGTTGCATTATCGCAAAAATCTCCGTGCCAAGGGACACAAATCCCTCAATTGTTGACCGATTTTGCCCGGAGCGCGTGTGAAATTGCCCCATCGTGAAAAATTTCACAAGCAGTTTTTTTGGATTTTTTGATCCAACTGCAATATTTCGCCTAATGGCCCCTAAACGCCCGGTTTCGACGGAAACGCCGCCTTAGTGACCCTCCTTTGTCCTAGTACGTTTGTCCAATTGCGGAGGGTGTTTTTTTGATGCAAAATTTCTTAATCTAATCAGCAAAACCACCAGAAATAATGCGAAACGTTCCATATAGGCGACAGCTTCGTTCGCAGAAACGTCCAGCCGTGAAATCGCCCGCTTTGGGAGCACAAATCTGTGCGGCAGAACGCACAGTTCCGTTAGGCAAGCAATGAGTAAACACTTAATTGTGGTCGAAGAAATCGAAACGAACTGACATGCAAAAACCCCCTGTCCACAAATCACCCCGGCAACAGTTCGTTTCCGGTAACCAGACCACTCCAAATACAGTTATCCGCAACTAACCCCTACAGAACGGATATGAAAAAATCCCCTACACCCACGGCCAAACCCCGACAGGCATTCACGCTCATCGAATTGCTTGTCGTCATAGCCATCATCGCGATCCTCGCCGCGATGATTCTCCCTGCCCTGGCCCGGGCGAAACTGAAAGCCACCCAGGCGAATTGCCTGAGCAATGAACATCAACTGGGCCTGGCGTTCAATATGTACGTCGCGGACAACAACGACCATCTCTTGCAACTCACGATTCCATCCGGGAGCAATGAGAAGAACGCCGGCGGGTATTGGATTCTGGAAGGTGGTGCCCCGGGAGATTGGGGCGTCAACCAGACGCTCGCATTGCAGGACATCCAGGCCTGTATGAAAACGAACAGCCTGCTTGGGAACTACATCGGCAATTCAGGCGCAAATCATTGCCCCGGTGATGTGCGATTCAAGAACCCGATTGGAACAGCCGATCCCCACGCGGTTTGCTGGGCCTGGGACAGCTACGCCGTCACTGAAGATGTCACCTCCAACAAAAACAGCTTCTACGTCAAGCTGACCGGGTTGAAGAGAGTCTCCGATGCCATAGTATTTGCGGAGCAAGCTGATTCTCGCGGCTATAATAATGGAAGTTTCGCAGCCGGCGGCAATGTCACTCCCACCTCGTTTCCTTATGAGGATCTCTTCGCCACCTATCATGGCAATGTCGGCACGTTCTGCTTTGCGGACGGACATGCTGAACCTCATAAGTGGCTTGACCCGGTCGTTATCGCGGTGGGCAAACTGGCAAATTCGGCCAACACCGTCGCCTACGCGTACGGGCCGAGCGATAATGTTCTGGGTTTGAGACCCGCAAGCTCGGGAACAGTCGACGCCGGATGGCTTATCCAACATTGGCCAAGCCCGACCAATCCGTAGCGGAAACGGGATTTCGGCGCACGCAAAGTTAGGGCACAAGCCGCCGCGCGCGTAAATCGCAAATTGCCGGCTACTACGGCTTGGACTTCGTCAATTCATCCAACTTCCCGTGATCAATCGGGTCCTCCGTCTTAGGCGTGGACGGCGCCGGCGGCACACTTTCAACGGGCTTCGTCAGCGGAGTCAATAATCGCTCGGCGTGCGGAACCGCAGCGGCCTCTTTTTCAGGCGACCCGCTCGGCGCTTTCGCTTCCGGAACCGATGCAGCCTTTTGTGCTGGAACCGATTTGCCAACGATTTCTCCGCGGAGCACACCCAAAACGCGCTCCACGATTTCGCGCGGCAAAATCGCCGGCAAAAAACGAATCGCGCCGCCCGCTTCGAGCAATTCCGTCAGCGCCCCGGTGGCCTGGACTTTGCCCTCGTGGACAATGACGAATCGCTGGCACAGCTCCTTTATTTCCAACAACGATTCGCCGCTGAGGACCACCGTCTTGCCACGCGCAACCCAATCCTGAATCAATGCCTTCGCCTCGGCCAGTTCCGCCGGGCTCAGGCCTTCGAACGGATCATCCAGGACCAGCAAATCGCGATTTCCCAATGCGGCCTTTGCCAAACGGCCCACCCCGCGGTCCAGCGATGACGTTTCCTTTTTCCGCTTGAAAAGCCGCACGAAAAATCCGGCGGGACGCTCCGAATCCGCTTTTCCCGGCAAATAACCCACGCGCGCCTTGGCGGCGCCGCGCGGAGAACGGCCAAATACTTTCACATTGCCTTCGGTGGGCCGCAATCGTCCCGCGAGAATTTTCAGGATCGTGGACTTCCCCGCCCCGCGCGCTCCCAGCACGCCGACCACTTCCCGGCG